>JBGUUF010000360.1:0-2311 GCA_045133435.1 Acutalibacteraceae bacterium | reverse complement strand
CTGGAAGGCAGAAGTTCCCGGTATCAAGGAATTCTACGCTAAGTTCGGCGACAAGCTCCCCGCAAAGATTCAGGCTGAGCTTGACACTCTCGAAGCAAAGCTCGCTGACTAATTTGTCATTGCCAATAGCTTGATGTAAATATAATAAACCTCCGCTGTACTCGAAAATTAATTCGGGCGCAGCGGAGGTTTTTGTTCATTATCGGGGCAAAAAATACCATCTGTGTGCTCAAAACGACCGAGTATATAAAATCGCTGGAAATATCGCAACACTTAATATATAATCTAAGCGTAATCAAACACAAGGAGGTGACGCAGTGAGGGTCGAAATAAAAATTGAAGAGGAATTCAAAAATCCTCTCGCTGTAATTCACACGGCAGAAGTTACGGATGAAGTAAATTCGGCGATACGCAAATTATCCGACTCAGCACCTGACGTTATCATGGGATTTGACGGAACGAACGCACAAATTTTGGAGCCGAATGAAATTTACAGAATTTACGCGGAGAATCAAAGGGTGCTGGCAGTCACAGAAGCAGGAACATTTCAAATTCGACTGAGGCTTTACCAGCTCGAAGAAAAATTGGACGGCAGGATATTCGTCAGAATTTCCAACTCGGAAATTATTAATCTCAAGAAAACGGAAAAATTTGATCTAAGCCTTACGGGAACGATTTATGTAAAGCTCAAGAACAAAGAATCAACTTATGTTTCGAGACGCTATGTCTCGAAAATCAAAGAAATACTCGGTATATGAAAGGATGTATTTATTTATGAAAAAGGCTATACTTCGCGGTTTGGTGGGATTTCCTATTGGTGTTACTATCGGGTACGCCATTACTATCGCAATCTCTCTTATCTTCGCAGACGGATATTACTCCCCCGCTGTGCCCGCAATGATTGAGATGTGCGGAAGCGAAATCAACGCTGTACTGCTGCAATTCGTGCTGTGCGGAATTATGGGTACTGTTTGCGCGGCAATCTCGGTAGTATGGGAAAACGATAAACTGAGCCTGCTGGCGCAAAGTGCGATCAATTTCTTTGCTATGACCATCACCATGATCCCGATCGCTTATATTTGTCATTGGATGGAGCATTCAGTTGCAGGCGTTCTGCAATACATTGGAATCTTTGCAGGAATTTATGTGATGATTTGGATATCACAGTATATCAGCTACAAAATCGGCATAAGACAGATAAATCAGAAAATCGACAGCAAATAAAAAGCAAACCCCGTTCTGCGCAGAGATTTCCGTGCAGAACGGGGTTATTTTTACGGACAAATTACAGCTTTTGCAGACCTGCGTAGTTTGCCATGATTTTTTTGAGTCCCTTGCTGTCAAATTCGACTTCGAGCAGAGCATCGTTGCCCATAGGTGTTACCTTGACAATAGTGCCTTCCTTGAATACCTTGTGGCGCACCCTCTCGCCTACGCTGAATGATGCAGTTTTGGCGTTGGAAATTTTCTGTTCCTCCGCTCCGGCGAGTGCAGTATCGGTGAAATGCTTTCTAGGCTGCTTCGGCGCAGCATTCGTCACGGGATTATGCTTGACCTCGGGGCGAATGACCTCCAGCAGCGTTTCCGGAATTTCCGCCACGAATCTCGAAACTCTGTTGCGGTGGGCATTTCCGAAAAGCATGCGACTGTCTGAATTTATCAAATACAGCTTCTGTCTGGCGCGAGTGATGCCGACGTAAGCAAGGCGGCGTTCCTCCTCGATTTCGGTGGGATTGAGTATCGACTGCATTCCGGGGAAAATACCCTCTTCCATGCCCGGCATGAACACTGCGGGGAATTCCAGACCCTTTGCGGAGTGCATGGTCATCATGACGACCGCGTCGCTATCTCCGTCGAGGTTGTCGATGTCGGCAATCAGTGCGACTTCTTCGAGGAATGCACCCAACTCAGTATCTTCGCCGTGCTCCTCCTGATATTTCAGCAGGTTGGAGGCAAGCTCGTTGATGTTCTCTATGCGTTCCTCGGCTTTGTCGTCCGACATTCTGAGCACACCGATATAATTCGTCTTTTGCAGGATGAATTCGAGCAGCTCGTTGAGCTTCATGTTATCCGCCACTTCCTCAAATTCCTCAATCATCTGCGCGAATGCCATCAATTTTGGAGCGCTTCGTGCCAACGCCTGATATTTGTCAGCCTCTCGTATTACCTCGAACATACTCAAGCCAAGTTCCGCCGCTATTTCTGAGGCATTCTGAATGGACTTATCGCCTATACCGCGCTTGGGTTCATTAATTATGCGTTTGAGACGAATCTCGTCCGACGGGTTTTCGATCACACAGAGATAAGCAAG
>JBGUUF010000359.1:0-6866 GCA_045133435.1 Acutalibacteraceae bacterium | reverse complement strand
ATATTGATGCCCAGGGCCGTATCCTTATCCCCGAAAGCCTTCGCAAGGCGGCGGGAATTACCGATAAGATGCGCATGGTGGGCATGATAGACTGGCTCGAATTCTGGAACGAGGAGACAATGGAAGAGAGCGAGGCAGAGCTTACTCCCGAACAGGAGCTTGCGCTCATGGCCGAGCTGGGACTTGCATAAAACTGAGAGGTGTAGATTTTGGAATTCAGTCACATTCCTGTGCTTTTTGAGGAGACAATTGAATCTTTGGATGTGCAGAGTGACGGGATTTATGTTGACTGCACCGCAGGCGGCGGTAATCACAGTGCCGCCATTTTGCAGAGACTGGGCGAGCAGGGCAGACTTATCTGTCTTGACCGCGACCCCGATGCCATTGAGACTGTCACCGCGAGATTTGCGGGCGACAGCCGCGTCAGTGTGGTACATACCCGATACAGTGCCGTGGCGGATGTTTTGAGTGATCTCGGCATCGCAGGCGTTAACGGTATATTGATGGACATAGGTGTGTCGTCGCATCAGGTGGACACCGCCGAGCGCGGTTTTTCGTTTCACAAGGACGCACCGCTCGACATGCGTATGAGTCAGGAGGGCACTACTGCCGCCGATTTGTGCAATACATTGTCGTGGCAGCAGCTTGCCGAGATATTCACCAAATACGGCGAAGAAAAATTCTCGGTCAAGATAGCCAAGGCGATATGCGCCGAGAGAGAGAAGTCTCCCATCACCACTACGGCAGGACTTGCCGAGATCATATCAGATTCCGTCCCCGCAGCAGCCAAGCGCGGCGGACATCCCGCACGCAAGGTCTTTCAGGCTCTCAGGATCGCCGTAAACGACGAACTGGGCGAGTTGGAGAGAGGCTTGCAGTCGGCTTTTGAATGTCTGACGGAAAACGGCAGATTATCCGTCATAACATTCCATTCACTTGAAGACAGGATAGTAAAGCAAACCATGCACAAATGGTGCGAGGGGTGTACCTGTCCGCCCGAATTCCCGGTGTGCGTCTGCGGCAATAAGCCAAAGGCAAAGCTGCTTTTCCGCAAGCCCGTTGTCCCCTCGGAGGAGGAACTGGAGCGGAATCCCCGCAGCCGAAGCAGTAAGCTTCGCACCTGTATCAAGCTGCCAAACAAATAAAATCCGAAGCATTTCGCTTCTGTAAATTTATTATAGAGCTCGCTGAGCTGTAGGAGGTAAGTAAATAATGCCGGCAACCAACGGAAATGCAGCGTATGACCTTTCATTGTACGAGAAAAAGGAACCCGAAAAAAAGGCTGAAAGAAAGATACGGGAAACAGAATACAGACATATAAATTCCTCAAAGTCTATAAGAGTAAAGAAGTTAAAGCGAATAAACCGCACATCATCATTAAAGATGCCCACAGCGTTCCGTTCGCTTGCGCAGTCGATAGGCGTAAGACGTATGGCTGCGGCGGGAGCATCCTTTTTGGCGCTCATGGTCTTCTTTATAGCATCTGTAGGCTATCAGGTCAGAGAAAATGAGCTTACGGCTCAGATCGAGGCAACTCAGAATGAACTCACAAAGCTCAAAAACGATTACGACGGTCTGATGGTTCAGTATGACACCAAGATGAGCGACTCCGCTATTGAAGAATATGCGAGAGAGAAGCTCGGTATGCAGAAACGCGAGAATTTCCAGTTGGAATGGATCTCGGTAGGCGAGCAGGAAGAGTTTAACACTCAGGACGAAACAAAAAAGGGCGGACTTATTGACGTGATAGCGTCATACTTTGATTAAGTTTAAAATAGAATTTAATAAGCATGAACAGGAATAGCCGGTTAAGTTCATCCGGCAGTTCCGTTGGGCGGATGCACGAGTAACCCTGCCGTTGTATCCGCCCTGTTAATTTGTGCTGTGCTGAGAACGCATTTTATTAATAATCTGTTCCGCTCGATAATGCTGTTGTTTTACAGGAGAGTTGAGATCATTATCTTGACTCTTATTTTGTGTCAACACATAATTCCTGCGGCATCAGCAATCGGCTGTTTTACGGAGGTGCACATTTGAAGGCAAACGATAAAAAGCCTGTATTTGGCAGGAAAAAGTATAAGGGTCTTGATCAGATCGGCAGAAACGTCAATCAGCTAATGGTGGTCATCGCGGTTATCGTGGTTGCCATACTCGGCATGCTGGTCAATCTGATGCTGGTCAACGACGACGAATACAAGCAGGCGGCTGTCAGTCAGCAGCTCACCACCCAGACGCTCACCGCCAACCGCGGCACCATTTACGACTCGAACGGCGAGGAACTGGTGAGAAGCGCGGCCGCGTGGGTAATATACATTTACCCGAAGCAAATTAAAGAAGAGCAGAGGGAAGAGATATGCACTAAGCTTTCCGAAGTGCTGGGTATGGATTACAACAAGGTCCTTGCCAAGACACAGATGAATGTAAATGTTACCAAACTGCTGGTCAAGGCTGACAAGGATCAGAAGGATGCGCTTCAGGCGTTTATTTATCGCGACTGCTATACCCGCAAGGTCAAGAAGATAAACGAAGAGGGCAAATCATATACAGAAACAGAGGCTTACCTCGAGGATCACCCCGAGCTGGAGCTTAAATTTACGGAAGGTTATCAGTATATCAAGGGCATAAAGCTTGAGGTTGACTCTCAGAGATATTATCTGCACGGGACGCTTGCTTCCACTGTGCTCGGCTTCACGAATTTTGACAACGTGGGCTCGGCGGGCATTGAGTCTTATTACAACAGCACGCTCAAGGGCGTGGACGGCAAGATAATCAAGGCGAAAAACTCTGTCGGCGGCGAGATGCCGTTTGATTACGATACAGTTATCGACGCTGTGGACGGCAACAGCCTGCAGCTCACCATCGACGCGAATATACAGACCATTCTGGAAAAATATCTGCGTCAGGCGGTCAAGGACAACGATGTAAATAACCGCGCCGTCGGCATTATAATGAATGTCAATACCGGCGCGATACTCGGTATGTCCACCATGAACGACTACGACCCGGCCGATTATCTCACTATTACCGATGAAGATGCGCTCAAGGAGATAGCGGCTGAGGAGGATCCCGAAAAGAAAGAAACCCTTATCGCAGCGGCTCAGCAGAAGCAGTGGCGAAACAAGGCGATAAACGATACCTACGAGCCGGGCTCGGTATTCAAGCCCATCACAATGGCGGCGGCGCTCGAAGAGGGCGTTACCTCTATGAATGACACCTTTAGCTGCCCCGGATACAAAATAGTTGCGGGACGCAGGATCAGTTGTCATAAGGCGGGCGGTCACGGTCACGAAACGCTTACTCAAGGTATGATGAATTCCTGCAACCCCGTGCTTATGACTCTGGGCGAGCGATTGGGCGCAGCGAATTTCTACAAATATTTCACGGCATTCGGATTCACCTCCGGCACTGGTATTGACCTGCCGGGTGAGGCGATAGGTTCTTATCACCGGGAGGATAAAATGGGCGTTGTACAGCTTGCGTCTTCGTCCTTCGGTCAGACCTTTACCGTGACCCCGATCCAGATGATAACGGCATTTGCGGCGGTATCCAACGGCGGCTATCTGGTTCAGCCGTATGTGGTTGACAAGGTGCTCGACGCCAACGGAAATATCGTGAGCATTCACGAGCCTGTGATAAAGAGACAGGTCATTTCCGAAACCACGTCGCAGTATATAAATACAATGCTTGAAGCAACGGCGGGTCAGGGCGGTACGGCTCACAATGTATATATCAGCGGCTACCGCATCGGTGCCAAGACAGGTACGTCCGAAAAGATCGCTGAGCTTGCCACCACGGGCGAAAGGCTGTATGTCGCCTCCTTTGCCGCAGTCGCACCTGCTGACGATCCAGAGATAGCGATACTGGTGCTGTTTGACGAGCCGAACAATCCCAAGAGCCACGGCGGCGGTACGATAGTCGCCCCCGTAGTGCGCAACGTGCTCAGCGAGGTCCTGCCGTATCTCGGCATAGACACGGTTTATTCCGAGGACGACGTGCGCCTGATGAACACACTGGTGCCGAACGTCGTTGGCAAGACTACCGAAGAGGCGACCGAAGCTATCGAGGCGAAGGGCTTGCAGGTGAGAATAATCGGCGACGGCAAGACGGTTACAGGTCAGATCCCATCAGGCTCACACAGCGCACCGAAGTCCAGCACGGTCGTGCTGACTACCGAATCCGACGGCGAGGTGCCGACGACTACCGTTCCGAACCTCGTGGGCAAGTCACCATCGGCTGTGGTGCAGGCAATCAAGAATAAAAATCTCAACATAAGATATTCAGGTACCGGCTATCAGAGCAGCAGCGGTGTTGCCAAGTCACAGGATATTCCCGAGGGCAGCAAGGTGCCGCAGGGCACGGTAGTCACCGTTGAATTCGTTGTTGAGGGAATAACAGACTGATGATTTAGTGAATAGATATTTTTAAACTTTACCTCAATTATTTTCGGGGAGGAATGTAAAATGCTGCTTTCTAAAGTTATGGAGGGCATAGAATATTCGGGCTTTGCAGGCGACTGCGAGATATGCGACATAACGCAGGATTCCCGCAAGGCCGCCGAAGGCGTGGCGTTCGTATGCATAAACGGTCTGACCCGCGACGGTCATGACTTTGCGCAGTCTGCCGCACAGCAGGGCGCGCCGGTTGTGATATGCGAGCGCGACCTCGGACTTGAAAATCAGGTCATAGTTGCTTCGACCCGCCGAGCCTTTGCGGCGATGTGCGAAAATCTGTTCGGGCATCCGCTGAAAAAGCTAAAGCTGATAGGCGTTACAGGCACCAATGGCAAGACCTCCGCGACGTTCATCACCAAGCAGATTCTTGAAAAATGCGGCTATAAGTGCGGTCTTATCGGCACTATTCAGAATATGATAGGCGACGAGGTCATCCATGCTGACTACACAACGCCCGACATCTACGAGCTTCACAGTCTCTTTAAGCGCATGGCGGAGGCTGAATGCGAATACGTTGTCATGGAGGTTTCCTCTCACGCGCTGGAGATAGGCCGCGTGGAAGACATGCATTTTGTCGCCGCCTGCTTCACCAATCTGACGGAGGATCACCTTGATATCCACAAGACGATGGACGCATACTTCGCGGCAAAGTCGAAGCTTTTCAGCATGACCGACTGCGCGATAATAAATATCGACGACTCGTGGGGCAACAGGATCCCGATAGACGACAGCGTTGAGCTGATGACCTACGGCGTTGACAGTGCGCTGGCTGAGATTCGCGCGGAGAACGTGGAATTTTCCGCAGACGGTGTGGCATTTGACTTCTGCACACCGGGCAGCAGACAGCGCGTTAAAGTGCCGACCCCCGGAAAGTTCTCGGCATATAATGCGCTGAGTGCGGCGGGATGCGCCCTTGCTGTAGGTGCTGACCCCAAGGCAGTTGCCGAGGCGCTCAACAGCTCGACTGGCATCAAGGGCAGAGCCGAGGTTTATCCCACCAACCGCGATTTCACGATAATACTGGACTACGCGCACACTCCCGACGGAGTTGAGAATATTCTCAGCTCGATGAAGGCGGTTTCCAAGGGCAGATTGGTGGCGCTGTTTGGCTGCGGCGGTGACCGCGACCCCTACAAGCGTCCGCTTATGGGCGAGGCGGCGGCACGGCTGTCGGATTTTGTCATCGTGACCTCGGATAACCCCCGCACGGAAGACCCTGATAAGATCGTAGAGCAGATAATCCCCGGTGTGAGCAAGTACGACACTCCATATGTCGTGATAGTCAACCGCCGTGAGGCTATGAAGTACGCAGTTGAGCATGCTCAGCCGAACGATGTGATAGTTTTCGCGGGCAAGGGTCACGAGGATTACCAGATACTCGCCACGGGCAAGATCCATTTTGACGAGCGCGAGGTGCTGGATGAAATATTCGCTGAGCTGTACCCCGAACAGGAATAATCGGCGAAGAATTTTCCCCCTTAAATAAAGAATACTTTCGGCGCGGCAGGAAATACCTGTTTATGTGGGGTGATTTTCCTGCTGTGCGGTACATAATTACAGCATAACAAAAACGTGAGCATTTCATAAGGAAGGTAAGAATAATGACAGAAACATTGATCAGTCTGCTGGCGGCGGCGCTGGCATTCGGAATTACAGCCCTGCTGGGCAAGGTGGTTATTCCGTGGCTCCACAAGCTTAAGTACGGTCAGACCATTAAGGAAATAGGTCCTACATGGCATGAGAAAAAGCAGGGCACTCCCACTATGGGCGGCATAATGTTCATCGTCGGCATAATCGGCGCGATGCTTATCTGCCTGCCGCTTTACTATTCGATGGTCAAGAGTGGTCAGATAACGTCATATTATGAGACAAATTCCTACTGGGCAAAAGTTATCGCAGGCATTATAATGGCACTGCTCTTTGCCGGTGTAGGATTTCTGGATGATTACATCAAGGTGGTCAAGAAGCAGAACGACGGTCTGACCCCCTCTCAGAAAATGATCCTGATGATACTGATAACCTGCGCTTATCTCGCTACGCTTGCTCTTTCGGGCGATGCGACAGTCACCACTATTCCTTTCTTCGGCGATGTGAATGTAGGATTTTTGTTCTATCCGATCTCGCTCTTTATGATGGTGGGATTTGTCAATGCGGTAAATCTGACTGACGGTATCGACGGACTTTGCTCCTCTGTCACCTTCTTTGTTGCAATAGTGTTCATCATCATCGCGGGCATGCGCAATATGTTCGGCATGAGCATATTCTCATCGGCGGTTGCAGGCGGATGCATGGGCTTCCTCGTGTGGAATTTCTTCCCCGCAAAGGTGTTCATGGGCGATACAGGTTCGCTCTTCCTCGGCGGACTTTTCTGCGCTATGGCTTACGGTGTGAATATGCCGATACTCATTCCGCTGG
>JBGUUF010000358.1:0-15758 GCA_045133435.1 Acutalibacteraceae bacterium | reverse complement strand
GGCTATTCCCGCGCGTGGATGCACCACAAGGGGCGCAACCGCCACCATTTTGAATACTGGATAGACTACAACCCCGTTACCAAGCGGCAGGAGCCTGTCAAAATGCCCGACGTGTTCGTGGCGGAGATGTTCTGCGACCGTGTGGCGGCGAGTAAGATATATATGAAAGAGAATTACACCGACGCGGCACCGCTGAATTATTTTCTCAATGCCAAGGCGCGCAGGATAATCCATCCCGAGACGTCGGAGCTGCTGGAGGGCTGGCTGACAATGCTCTCAGAGCGCGGCGAGAAGGCGACGTTTGCGGAGATACGCAGATATTTGAAGAACAGATAATTATAGCAAACCAAACGGGGACACAGCCATTCGTTGAAAGGTTGTGTCCCCGTTTATTGTGAACTAATTTTTATTCTGTTTTTGTTTCGCCTTCATAAAGGTGTATATGAGACATGCCGCGAACAACAGCAATATTATCACTATCGTCACGATCCACACGGCACTTATGCCCGACTGCTTGATATTTATATCCGGGCATCCCTCGAACGCGTCCTCCGCTACGTTTGTGCCGGACGCGATTTTTATATCCCTCAGCGATGTGCATTCGCCGAATGCCTTGCCGATATATACCAACTCGTCGGGAAAATTGACGCTTCTCAGCGCGGTGCATCCGCTGAATCCGCTGTTGATGTAAAGCAGCGAATCGGGCAACTCAAGGATCTCGGCAAATGAGCAGTTGTCAAATGCGCCGTCGATTATCACTATTCCCTTGGGAATGTGGATGGTCGAGAGCATCGTGCTTCCGTCGAACACGTCGCCGAGATAGGAAAGTCCCGTTGACCACTCTATCTTCTCGATGGATATACAGCCGTTGAAGCTGCCGTCGCCCAGCTTGCTCACACTGCGCGAGAATTTAACGCTCTTGAGGGCAGTGCAGTTCTTGAAGCTGTCGTTTATCTCCGAAATGCCGTAGGGAAACACTATTTCCTTTAATTTTGTACAGTCGCAGAATACGTCCTCTAATATCTGTGCGCCGCCCGAGAGTGTCACTGTCTCCAGTGCGGTACAGCCGTTGAACGCGCCTTCGCCTATATCTACAATGCACGACGGCACGGTCAGAGAGGTGATATTGCCGTTGCCTGCAAATGCATCCTTGTCGATGGCGGCGACTGCCCGCCCGTTTATCTCCTCGGGAATGGCAATATCGGTGAGCTTGCCCGCATAGCCGCAGACAGTCACTCCCGCGACATCTCCCTCGAAATTGTAAAGAAAATTATCAGAAGAAATGTATACGGTCTTTTCGTCCTCTTTTGAATAAACTTTGTCGTTGTCCACATACTGCGAATCCGCGCAGACTGTCAACGCTCCGAAGGCGGCAAATACAGCCGCCGCAGAGAGCATAATCAATGCTCTTTTTAAATTTACAATATGCTTTTTCACTTTAAAACAAACCTTTCAAACGCGCCTTTGCATCATTCCACTGTGGTTGCGATAAATTTCCCCACACCGCTCAGAGTTATCTCTCCCTGCGCGGCGCATATTATGACCGATTCGCCCTTTCGCGCGAACATTTCGTCGTTGTTTATGTTGAGCGTGCCGTCGGTCATCACCAGCGACACGAAGGAATCTTCGGTTACGTTCAGCACCGCCGTGCCGTCAACCTCCCAAAGTGTCGAGGAAAAATATTCGCACCTGCCCAGCAGTGTCTCAAAATGTCCGTAAGCCTCCGTGCGCTCGCCCAATGCACCTGCCGGAACGGTGGGCGGGGCTGTGATGGTGACATCCAGTGCCTGCTGAATGTTGAGCGGTCGGCTCTCGCCGTTTTCGTCCACGCGGCAGTAGTCGTAGACGCGGTAGGACAGCTCCGAATTCTGTCCTATCTCCGCAAGCACGATGCCTCTGCCGATAGCGTGGAGCGTACCCGGCTCGACGTAGAAGGTATCGCCCTTTTTCACCTCGTATGTATTCACAGCGGAGATCAGCGTATCGTCCTCTATGCGGCGGCGGAAGTCCTCAATATTTATCTCGTCGTTGAAGCCGCACACCAGATATGCGCCCTCCTCGCAGTCCACCACATGCCATAACTGAGCCTTGCCCCAGTCATTGCATACCTTGTCTGCATACTCGTCATCGGGGTGTACCTGCACCGAGATGTCGTCCATAGTGTCGATCAGCTTTATCAGCAGGGGAAATTTATCGTATTTGCTGCAATTGGTGCCGAACAGCGCGGGGTTCTGTCTGTAGACCTCGCTCAGCGGCATGCCGTCGAATTCACCACCTGCCACCGTACATTCAGCTTCTTCGCGGCAGGACAGCATGAGTGCCTCGGCGGTGTGCTCATAAGGGGAATCCATCATAAAATCCGATTTTAATTTAGTTCCGCCCCATATTAGATCCTTGAACGCGGGGCGAAGCTTGATTATTTTAGTTGTGTCCATAAATTTTCCGTTTCACCTTCCCGATGATTCTCCGTTAAATTATACCATATCAATATTAAAAATTAAACCAAAAAAGTCAGAATTTTTTTAAGAATTCTGACTTTTTTGTTAATATTACATTTTTTTAATTATTACTTGCCCATGATGGCGTTTGCGGCCTTCTCGAACTCGTCGAGCTTTGCTTCGGCAGATTCAAATGTGCCCACTGCTGCTGCATAGACCTTGATCTTCGGCTCTGTGCCAGACGGACGAACGATGAACGAACCGCCGTTTTCGAGCTTGTAAGCGAGCACGTTGCTCTTGGGCAGCTTGATTTCAGATTCTGTGCCGTCTGCGAGGTTCTTTTCGACCGACAGCTTGTAGTCGCTTGCGGTGACGACCTTGTCGCCTGCGATTTCTGCGGGGGGATTCTCGCGGAGCTTATCCATGATGCCGTTCATTATCTTCATGCCCGACTCGCCCTCAAATGCGTAGTTGAGCAGACGGTTGCGGTAGCAGCCGAACTCGGTGTAGATCTCATCCATGACATCGAGGAGCGACTTGCCCTGCTTCTTGTAGTAAGCGGCCATTTCGCAGATCATCATAGAGGCGACGACAGCGTCCTTGTCGCGTGCGTATGTGCCGCAGAGATAGCCATAGCTTTCCTCGTAGCCCATGATGAAGCGTTCCTTCTCGTTGTCTGCCTCGAGGAAGCCGATTATCTCACCGATATATTTGAAGCCTGTGAGCACCTTGCGAAGCTCGCAGCCGTATTTCTCTGCGATTCTGCCGCCGAGGTCGCTGGTGACGATAGTGTTTACACAAACGGGATTTGCGGGAAGTGTGCCCTGTTCCTTGCGGCAGGAGAGCATGTAGTTCATCATCATTGCGCCCACTTCGTTGCCCGACATCAGCTTGTAGCCGTCGGCGGACTTAACTGCGATGCCTACGCGGTCGCAGTCGGGGTCAGTTGCGAGAAGCAGGTCAGGCTGAACTGTCTCAGCGAGCTTGAGCGCACATGCAAATGCCTCGCGAATTTCGGGGTTCGGATAGGGGCATGTGGGGAAGTTGCCGTCCGGCTTTTCCTGCTCGGGAACAACTGTGACCTCCTCGATGCCGATTCTCTTGAGAATCGCGCGGACCGGCTTGTTGCCTGTGCCGCAGAGAGGTGTGTAGATGACCTTCAGACCCGCATCCTTGCAAAGACCGGGGTTGACGGAGGAAGCCTCGACAGCGTCGAGGAAGCTCTCAACGAGGGAATCCTCTATCCAAGCGATCTTGCCCTCAGTCATGAGCGCGTCGAAATCGCCGTGTTTTACGTCCTCAAATATATCGAGCTTCTGCATGAAGGAATAAACTTCGCCTGCCGCGCCGTCTGTCATCTGACAGCCGTCTGCGCCGTAGCACTTGAAGCCGTTGTATTTAGCGGGGTTGTGGCTGGCGGTGATCACGATACCTGCCGAGCAGTTCAACTCGCGGACAGCGTAGCTGAGCACGGGTGTGGGCTGAAGCTCAGGGAAGATGTAGACCTTTACGCCGTTTGATGCCAGAGTTGCGGCGGCGCACTTTGCGAACACGTCGGACTTGTTTCTGGAATCGTATCCGATAGCGACGGCATGCTCGCCACCCTTATTTGCGAGATAATCAGCGAGAGCCTGTGCGGCCATGCTGACTGTGTATATATTCATTCTGTTTGTGCCGGCACCGATAACGCCTCTCAGACCGCCTGTGCCGAATTCGAGATAGCGGTAAAATCTGTCGCTTATCTCCTCGTCCTTGCCGGCTACGGCATTAAGCTCGGCGGCAACGTCAGCGTCGGTTGCCTTGACCTTCCAGGTCTCATACAATTTCAGTTCAATATCGTTACAGCTCATGTTAATTGGGCCTCCATTCAATATATTTAAAAGCTAAACATGCAAAATAGTTATCTGCCGCCTCTCCGCACGGAGCTTGCCATTGACAGATTTACCCATTATTTCGGATAACATTCGTATTATAACCTAAATTTGTAAATTTGTAAAGCGTCTGGGAATTAAATTCAAATTGCCTTCAAAAATTCCGCACTATGACCATAAAACGTGAAAAGTTTTCGGCATATTTACGATAGTTATAAACAAAGATATTTATATGTTATGGATTTATATGTTGTGGATTTATTCGGCAAATAATATTCGGCCCAGTGAATTTATCGGGAATTTTCGGAAAAAATAACGGTTGAAGGGAGCTGACAGTCAATCATGGCAAGAATAAAAATGACCCCGCAGGAATACAACGACTTGGCGCAGAAATCCGTCCCGCCGTCGCCGATAGTCAAGGACTGCGTGTGCGCGTTTCTGGTGGGCGGCACGATATGCTGCATCGGGCAGGGCGTTACAGATATTATGAAGTGGCTCAAATTTTCCGAGGATACATCCAAGGCGACTGCCTCGATAGTTCTGATAGCCGCCGCCGCGATACTCACATCGCTGGGACTTTTCGCCAAAATAGCTAAATTTGCGGGAGCGGGTACGCTCGTGCCGATAACCGGCTTCGCCAATTCGATAGTGTCCCCGGCGATAGAATTCAAGTCGGAGGGACAGGTGTTCGGCATAGGCGCGAATATGTTCAAAATAGCGGGACCCGTGCTTGTGTTCGGCATATCCTCCTCTGTGATATACGGCATTATCTACTGGATGATAACAGCGTGGGGAAGATAATTTAATGAATAGAAAATAGTGAATAGTGAAGGTAAATCGGCGAAGCTGTCATTTTCACTATTCACTGTATTTTTAAAACTGTTTAGGCGGGGTGACGCGGCGGAGAATGTCGCTCAGCGGGTTTGATGTGATGTCGTACTCACCGCCCGAATATTTTCCCGTGCAGGAATATATCGTGCCGTCGGCGGAGATGGACACCCAGCAGGTGTCGTCCGAGATTATGTGGTCTATCTTGTCCATGTCGGCGGCGAAATCCATCACGAAATATGGGTACATCTGACCGAAGCGCATTTTATGCACACGGTTTTTTACGCATTCAAGCGTGTCGCGCGAGGTGCCTTCCTCGGGTATGCAGCAGACGAACGCGCCGCCCGCAGTCTCGTACAGACCAAGCTGCTCGTCGGTCAGCAGGTCCTGCGTACTGCTATCGTTGTAGTATGTGTGAATGCCATAGAGCCTGCGCCCTTCCTCGAGGATCTCGCAAGCCTTTTCAAGCTGCCGCATGTCGTCAGAGCTTACGGAAAACGCGACATTGTATATCCCGTCGAAATCGTCAGGGAGAGTTTCGCTCACATCTTCGGCACTGCATGCCGCGATGAATGCACACTCACCAAAGCGGCGGTAAAGCTCGCGCATGCTGCTGTCCGTTGACGCCCCGCCGAACACGATATATACATAAACCCCAAGCTCCATGCCCTCGGAGATTATTTTGCCCGCGGTGTCGGCAAATTTGCCGTCCGCATTTGCAGCGTCGATGTAGAGCGCCCATGGAATGTTGAAACCCAGCTTGGCTTCATTCTGACGTATCTTTTCCGCGCCGCAGGTGCAGCCGTTGTAGCCGAGATTTATGCCGAACTTTTTCAATATATTGTGGTCGATCTCTGAAATCACCCTCTCGGCGAGGGTGTAATATGCGCTGTCTTCATTTTTCAGCATCCGCTGGGCGCTCTCGAAAAAGCTGCGCTGGAAGCGTCCGCGCGAATTGTTCATTGCCAGCTCGATGACGTTTCTTATGCTCCTCTTGGGGTCGGATTCTACCTTTTTCAATACTAAATTAACCGCACCCTCTATCATGGCCCTGACCAATGTTTCCTTTTTTATGTCGATCAATCCTTTCACTCACAAAGCCTGTGGCTATCATATATAATATACTACTATAAATGAGCATAAAAGCGGTGCGTTCGTCAAAATGCACAAAAGGGAATTAAGCGACCATAGCCAAAAGGGCAGACTTCTCCCCACCATTTTTGACAAAGTCAAAAATAAATGAAAACCTTTCAACGTAGATAGTGTGGGAAAGTGAAGCATAGCCTTCCGAAAAATTGAAAGAAGGAGAATCCAGACAAGCCAGCAGATAGGCAAGTGATGTAATCAGCCAAAAACGCTTAATGCCATTGGCAGAACGAATTTGGTATTTGTCAAATGCCAGCTTGTTCTTGCAATCACGGAAATAGACTTCAATCTCCCAGCGTACAGCGTAAAGATTCAGAATATCTTCATCGGAAGCAAGGTCGGTATTGGTACAAATAAATGTACGGAGTGCTTTTTCTTGCCCGAATGCGCTGACAGGATAGCAAATCAGAACAACCGCGTTTTCGATGTCATTGAGCCTGCCTTCATAACGATAAACGTAGTATTTCCGCCCTTTCACGGTGACGATGTGAAAGAGCGCAACACAACTTAATGTTTTGGCAAACTCATAGACATTCATTTTCATGCCATATGGATACAAAATACGATTGGATTTCAATGCGCCGACAGTGTAAAAGCCTTTTGCTGCCAAAGCATCCATAATCTTCCCACAAACATACCAACTGTCACAAAGCAGATATGAAGAAGTGGGAGCAGCGGGAAGTTCCTGCGCAATTTTATTTACAATGTCGATTTTGGAAACCGATTTATCGTACATCACAATGGCGTAATTCAAAGTGATTCCGTTGCATGATAACATTACACTGACAGCCTGATGTCCGTAGTCCTGTTTCTTTTTCAGGTGTGAAAAGTGAAATGATGCTGCCTCAATCGGGTGAGACGCTTTCGATGAGGGTATGCTTTTGGAAGATATGGTATCATCCACAATGAATAGAATAGGCATACCGCTTCGCCGAGATTCTTCGTAAATAATGTTGATGACCACATCCCTCATAGCTTTTTCCAATACACTGTCATCCCATTTTTCATATCTCAGAAAGCGTGAAATACTTGTTCGATGACGCTCACTGTTTCTGGCTATATCTACCGTTTTTCCCCGATAGCTATAGCTGAATGCTGTGATCAATATTGACAGAATATAGCCAAGCGCATATTCCGATATCGCATCTATCAAATTATTTTCTCTCAGCCTATTGCAAATCTCTTTTGACTCATGTATACTTTTATTCATAGGACACTCGCTCCCGTGGGTAAATGTGGTTTGCAAATACATTATACCTCTCTCGGCTGCGTTTGTCCTTATTTTTTTGTGCAATTTTTTATCGTGCTCATTTATAGATTAATAATTATACCAAGATTCGTACTCGTAGTTGTAGCCGTCTTGCCACGAGGTATCCTTCTCGGATATGTTGTGTTTTTCTACTACATCTATCGCTCTCTGACGGTCGAGTGACCAACGGGCGATGTGAGTGTTGTCGCCGTCGAAAAGGTCTGCCATGCTCACGATGTCGGCTATTACAGCGCGCGCCTTTTTCTTTGTCACGGAGTTGGCGCGGTCGCTTACCATGAGTTTTTCGATATGCGGAACAGCGGAGACAGAAAGCTCGGAGAGGTATTCAAAGTCTATGTTCTCGGAGCAGTAGGAGTCGATGTACTGGTCAACATTGTATTTTGCCACACAGCCGTCGATGTCGGCGATGCTGTAGAGCGCCAGCATTATCGCCGCCGCACCGCCTACGAATGCCGAGATACTGAGCTTGTCGAACAAAATCTTGAGCGCGGTGAATACCGTGCATATCGCCATGAACGCTATGAGGACGGCGGCGTTAAGCCTGGAGACCGTAAGGTTGTATACGTCGATGTAGATATACAGGCGGAGCGATGCCGAGACTATCATAATGCCGTTGAAAAGCGTGATGAGCAGGAGCGCACATTGAGTGTAGGGCGGCAGGCGGTCGCTGCTGTTGTGGCGGGTGAACATGCAGGTAAGCGCGATCACCAGCGTGGTGAGCACGATGACAAACACCAGTCCGAAGAATCCGCTGCGGCAGTATTCGGCATAGGTCGTGCCCTCGGGCAGATTTCCGTCCACAAAGAAGAGGTATCTGAACTGAACGCCCACGAAGAGCAGATATATCAGACCCGCCGCAAACAGCACGGTGGTGACGATTATCGCGTCAAGCGGGCGGCTTGCGTTGATGTCCTGCGCCTTTTTGGGTCTTTCGGTGGAATGACCTGCTCTAAGCGTGACCACTAGCGGCATTATATACAGCATGGTTATCACGGTGAAGAAAATATCGTGAATTATCTGTCCGAGACTGAGGTTGATCGCTTTGATAATGTTGTCTACAAGCTGAGCGAACATCTTATCCGCCGAGGCGAAAATGCAGAGCAGGAACAACACTACGGGGATAGAGATAAGCAGACCGATGATAATTTTGCTGCCCGCCGACATTTCCTTTTTCTGACCGGGGGTTTTGGCTTTTTTGGAGGAAAATACGGCTGAGAAGGTCCTGCCCATGTTCATAAACGGATAGGCGAGGTAGGACGAGCAGACATCCGAGATGAGTGCGAGGGAGAAGGGTCGCCCGGTGGTACAGCCCGCCATTAATGTGGTCTGGCACATTGCTATAACGAACACGGCCAGCAGCGAGAGGAAGGTATGTCCCACGCCCGAATAGAGCGAAAACGACAGGAGGATGACCGCTTCGGGGATGAGCAGGAGCCATGCGGAGAGCGGTATCTTCTTGTCTCGACGGAGAATGAACGGGCAGAACAGCACATAAAATGCCGTGCCGAACACGGTCATGCCTATGCCTGTTTCCCCGCTGAAAAACGAACGGCTGCACAGCAGTCCGAAAATCACCGACACCAGCACGAACGGCGCCATCTTCATGGAGCTGAGCGCGTTGTCTGCGGCCTCGGCGTAGGGCTGCTTCTGGGGATAGCCCGTGTTGTAGCTCGGGGGCATGTAATATGCGCCCTGATAAGTCGGAGGCTGATAGGTTGGCGGCTGGTACGGCCGTTGATTATTCTGCGGCATTTGGCCGGGGTTGAAATTGTTGTTCATAAGATCTGTTCCCCTTTTTCTGTGTAAAATATAATTGACCCGCGCGAGAATCGGATAATGCATTCAGAGCAGTATTGCTGAACAGGATTTCGTGCGGGTCGTTATTTTAATGTAACTCTTTTTTAGGTTTGTTTCAAATATAATTACTTGTTCTGATTCATCTGATTTTGCAGCTCAGAGCGGTATGCCTTTGACATCTGCTGATACTTTGATTCTTTCTCAGGCTTTACTTCCTTGCCGATGTAACGTCTCGCCATGCGCCATGCCTTTGCCAGCTCGGGGGAGATGTATTCCTCGACCTGTGCAATGCGCTGTTCGCCTGTGATGCTGTTGAGGATGGTCATGGTGATGATGCTCTTTACATCCAGACCACCGAGGGCATACATCTTATCAACAAAGGAGAAAAACTCCTCGGTCTTTTTCTTTGCCTTTTTGTCACTGAGCATTTTGTCCACAGCAGCAGTAACGACTTCGGCGCAGAACTGATTGGGCAGCAGCATCTCGTAATGCTCCTTGTGCTGAAGCAGCGGCTCGCGGCATTCGGGGAGCACGTTGGGAATTCGGTTGACGAAGTAGATAGCTGAAGCTTCGTCGGTGTCGCGCTCCTTCTTGCTCATCTTGCGGGAAGCTGTGGGCACTGCGGGTGCAGAGAGATTGCCGCCGAGAGTCTCGCTGAATTCATTGGCGACCGAGGAAGCCTCGCGGATGTCGGCATCGCTGTCACCGCTCACCTCAAAGAAATAGGACTGAAGCTCGACATATTCGTCGTCAGCGCAGCCCAGCTCGCCCTTGAAGAGATAAAATCTCTTGGTGTCGGGGGCATAGAGCAGCTTAGCGTTCATCTTGCCGTCGGTGAATACAGCGATTTCGGACGAGCCGTTTTCTTCGCTGGAAACAAGGTTGAAGGTGCTGAGGTTTTCCATAAATCTGCTCTTGGCAGTGTCAAAGTAGATACTCATAATATTGTAGTGATCCTCCGTTTTTTGTTTTACTTCGGAGTGACCGGGGGGACATGCGCGGAAAAATTTTTGAAACAAATTTAAAACAAAAGTCCATTAAAAAACGCGGAAGTATACTTCATACAAGAAGTATATCATTACAAGTCGCGTTTGTCAACAAAAATTTACCGTTTTTCGATAAGTTACGAAATCGTAACCTCCCGAATCACTCATTTTAAAGAAATTATAGCACATCCCGCGAAAATAATCAATGAATGAATGGTTACATTTGCACAAATGCCTCGGATAAATCGCGACCGGCATATTTTAATTTTTTCCACACGGTTAACAGCCGCCGTATCATGTTAATAATATGTAATAAAAACAATAAAAAAACGATTCAAAATCCAAAAAAATATTGAAATCATACATTTAATGTGTTATATTATGCATGGAATATTTTTTCGATGATTTATTCTTATTTGAATTTGCTATTGGATGGTTTTTGTCGGTGTGTTTACCGATGCTAAGGAGATTGTGAAATGACTAAAAGTGAATTTCTTAAAGTGATGTCGGGCTACGACGGTTATTTTAAGGGCTGGCGCGTTGAGACAGAGAAAATGGATCTCACCGACTTTGTGCTGGGCTGTTATTATGACGAAAGCGAAGGCAAGTGGATAGTGTATGTAAACAAAAGTCAGGGCAGGCATTATGTCCGCATGGTGACTGATTCGGAGGAGGAAGCCTTCGACGAGCTTTGCAGCCTGATGGATTTCCACTATGCGTGATCATTCTTATCAACTGAGCTGTGCAGACGGAACGTATAGCTTGTTTGCACAGCTTTATTTTTTTGCAGATTAAATTTATTATCGAAGGGAAGATTTTACATGAACAGTTTTTTCGAGAGTGTTTTCAGCAAGGTGACACCTACCGACCTGAGCATACTCAGATTTATCCGCGGCAATATGAGATGTGGGTTTCTTGACTGGCTTATGCCGATAGTCACCAAGCTGGGCGACGCAGGTATTATCTGGATAGTGATAGCCGTTGTTTTCCTGTTCTTTAAAAAGACACGCAGGACAGGTGCGGCGATGGGTGTGGCTATGCTGCTGGGTCTGGCAGTGGGCAACGGCTTGCTCAAAAACTGGATCGCCCGTCCGCGTCCGTTTGATGTGATAGGCAGAGCGGTGCACCCCGATCAGCTTCTTATCGACCCGCCTACCGACTATTCTTTCCCGTCGGGACATACCCTTTCCAGCTTTGCCGCAGCTACGGCGATATACAGGGATCACACTCTGCTGGGCTTTATCGCATATGTTGTAGCGGGCTTTATCGCCTTCTCACGCATGTATCTCTATGTGCATTACCCCACTGACATATTGGGCGGCGTTGTACTGGGTATTCTGCTCGGACTGCTCGGCTGTAAGATAGTTCATACTATCGCCGACAGATTTTCGCCCAACAGAATCAAGATGCCTGCACCCGCAGAGGAAAAATAAGCTCTGATATTATGAAACATGTAAAATCTCCCTTGAAACGGCAGAACGTGTTCAGGGGAGATTTTTGTTGGCAAATATACCGTATTATTTTTAATAAACTATTGATTTTTTGGTAAAAAAATGGTTTAATATTAGTATACCAAGTTCTGCGCCTGTCCGTGGAGCGACCGTGTATCAGGTGTTTTTTTAATTTTTTCAGACGGGCGCATTGAGCATGCTGTCACAGGCTCCTAATCAATAATAAGTTGAGGTTGGTTTAATATGAGTGAAAATACAGTTCAAAAGAAAGAATCGCCCCAAGGCTTAACTGCGCAGTCTCAGCGCGTTCATAAGCAAATGCACATCACAGGTCTGGTCATAGGTCTGTGCATGCTGACCACTACCATTGCGCTGGCTATCGGCTCGTGGTATAAGGTCACGCAGATGTACCATGATGTTTTGTATAAGACTGTCGATTACAAGACGATGGTCAATCTTAACTCGTTTGTGTCATGGGTCATACTTGCATTCATCACACTGCTGGCTTCTATGATATTTTTGGCGATGTATAAGGCGGAGACACCGTTCTCGCGCAAAAATATAACCAGGATCAAGATCATTGCAGTGCTTTTGATGGTGCTTTCCATCGCGCCTATCGGCATTGAACTGCTGGTGGCTTACAAAATCGGATTTGAGATAGAATTCTCGATGAATTTTATGTACATATTTATCGGCGTGATGCTGTATTGTCTGTCGTTCATTTTTGAACACGGTCACATAATACAGGAAAAGACCGATGAGATCATCAACGTGCAGGAGCAGGTAATTCTTGCCTTTGCCGAGATCACCGAAGCGAAGTCGGGTCAGACAGGTCAGCACGTCAAGCGCGTGTCGGAATACTGCCGTATTCTCGCCGAGGGTCTGGGCATGTCGAATACTCAGGTGGAGAATCTCCGCCTTGCCTCGATGATGCACGACGTGGGCAAGCTGCTCATTCCAAACGATATTCTCGAAAAGGAAAGCTCCCTTTCGGACGAGGAATATGAGATAATGAAAACTCACGTCAAGATAGGCGAGCAGCTCCTTCACAACGCTTCGGGCGAGATAATGGAGGAGGCGCGCAAGGTCGCGCTGGAGCATCACGAGCAGTGGGACGGCGCAGGCTACCTCGGCAAGAAGGGCGAGGAGATCAGTCTGGCGGCGCGAATAGTCGCAGTAGCGGATGTATTCGACGCTCTGGTCAGCGCCCGAAGCTATAAGACCGGCTGGGAGCCGAACAAGGTCTACTCGGTCATCGTTGAGGACAGCGGCAAAAAATTTGACCCGCAGGTGGTGCAGGTATTCGTCAGAAACTACAGCAAGATGCTGGATGTATACAACAAGTTCAGCGGAACAAACGCCAGCGGAGGTATAACGCTTCCAACCATACCCACCGTAAAGCGCACTCAGCCGACAGTGCAGCAGACCGTGCCCGATGCCGATGCAGTGACCGCTGTAGATGCTGACATTGACCTCGACCTCAGACATCTGATATAATTAATAATGTATAATTAATAATGTATAATTAATAATGAATAATGTATAATTAATAATGTATAATTATAATGATAAATTACAAATTACAAATTACAAATTATTAATTGTTAATTTATTCATCGTATATTTAAAAATCCGCTTCAATCCAAATTTTAGATTGAAGCGGATTTTCTATTTTTAGTTGTACTGCAAATCCAAAGCCATTATTAATTATTAATTATTAATTGTTAATTGTTAATTGTTAATTGTTAATTGTTAATTGTTAATTGTTAATTGTTAAAAATAGTTCATGGGGTTGCGCGGGGAGTTGTTTACACGAATCTCGAAGTGCAGGTGAGGTCCTGTAGAGGAGCCTGAGTTGCCCACCTTGCCGATAGCCTGACCCTTGGCGACTGTCTGACCCGAGGACACGCTGACCGAGCTGAGATGCGCGTAATAGGTTGAATATCCGTTGCCGTGGGAGATGATTATGTGCAGACCGTAGCCGGATGCCGAGTTCTTGACGGTAACTGTGCCGGAATCGGCGGCGACGACTGTACGACCGTAAACACCCGTGGTGGATATATCAATACCAGAGTGCAGACGGCCCCATCTGTAGCCGTAGGGGGAGGAGACTGTCTTAACGCCCGGCACAGGCCATGTGAATGAACCCGAGCCGACACTGCTCGCCTTCTTGGTGCCGACTGTGTAGACTGCATTGACCGGCTTAACGATGACTTCGGAGGAGAGCACCTCGCGGGATACCTGCACGCCGTTGACCTCAGTCACCTGCTGGACGACGCGGCGCTTGCCGTTCTGACCCTTGGTAGTGCACTTGGAGTAACCGATGTACTGAGTGTTATCCTTAACGGTTTTCTTGGTGTATTTTATAGTTTCGGTGATTGTCTCTGTGCGGACGGTCTGTACTGCCAGCACGGGGAGGACCTTTTCCACCAGCACTGATGCGCCCGCAGCGGGCTCGTCGCTCAAATCTTCGTTAAGCTCCATCAGGCGGTTATAGGTCATGTCGTAGGTGTTGGCGATAGCCTGAGCGGTGTCGCCTTCCTTGACTGTGTATATCTGAGTTTCGGTGCGCTTGGTGGAGATAGTCTTGGCGAAATCCTCGGAGGACACTATCTTATCGGTGTCAAAAAGACCGCTGACTATCTCAGTCTCGCCCACGAACGAAACTGTCTCACCCTCCGCGCCTGTCTTGTACTGGTCGAGGAAGGTCTGCATTATAAACTGAATATCGCCGTAGCTTCTGATGGCGGCGCAAAGCTCGCCGTCGATGTAAAGACCGTAGGCGTTTTCGACGTTTTCGCTGTCAGCCAGTATAGCCTCGCAGAGCTGCTCGGAATCCATCTGTAAATTTTCACTGACCGATGCCATCGAATAGGTGGGGGTGAGGGTGGATTTGTAATCCTCGCTGCTGCTGGGCATGCGCTGTCTGAGCATCTGAACGGCGCTGTTGTAGACGCTTTCGTCCGAGATATAGCCCAACACCTTGCCATTGTAGGACACTTCGAGGGCGTAGGTGTCGGATGTCATGGACACCGTCACGGATGCGAGCACGCCGATGCATATGAGCGGCAGCAGTACATTGCACACGCTGCTGAAGAAATTGCGGTGGGATTTGCGGTGGTCGCGCAACATTTTGGCTGTGAGACGCACGTTTTCGGATATGCCGCCGTCGTCCGACTTAGCTTTTATGTCGGCGGGCATGCTGCGAAGCTCGCGGCATATCTGGCGGAATTCATCGCGGGCGCGGCTGAGCGGTTCGGCGATGCCTGCGCGCCAGAAGGCGGAAATTTTCTGACCTGCGGGGCGGAAGAATTTTTTGATCCTGCGGCGCAGGTTGTAGGTCTTGAACTGAATTTTGGTTCCTATGTAGCACAGGATCCTGTATATACGCTGAAAGAAGTTGTATTTTTTTACGTCGTTATTTTTGGGATTGCTTTTCTTACCGGACTTGTCAATTTTTTTCTTGCGTGTCAATGCAGACTTAACGGCAGTGAACGCGCCTTGCATTATATTGCTCATTCAGTAATCACTCTCCTGACAAAGCCTGTTTTTTTATGCTGTGGGCTCTAAGTTGCGGACGATTAAAATTCCTGAAAAATAATTACAGCGAGACAGGCCGCGTGAGCATGCTTTGCAATTTTTTATTTCCACGACGGTTGTAAATTGAAGATCGTTAATTCTTCGACGCAGAGTTACAAAGCAGTTACAACTTTGAATATTATACTACAAATTTGTAATAATTCAACCCCAAACGGCGAAGTTCTTGCAATGTCAGCATAAATCGGAGGGTGAAAACCGAATATTAGATGTATAATGCACAAAAAAATTGTCAATAATTTAACTTTGTATCATCCCACTGTGAGATTACTGTGAGGTAATCTGCGGCATATTTCCGCGCTGTGGGCAGGTCATGCTCCAGATAGTTTCCGCATTCTGCGGCTGTCGTGCCGGGAATTTCGTCCTGCCACGAG
>JBGUUF010000357.1:0-2746 GCA_045133435.1 Acutalibacteraceae bacterium | reverse complement strand
CCTACAAACAAAATATTGCTCATATTCGTCCTCCTAAACAAAATTGTCTTACTGAAAAAGTTTTCATCAATCAACCAATTGATATTTTAATTTTATCACAAGATAACATATAATTCAAGGACAAATTTAATTAAAAGTGCCAAACAATTGTTAACTTTTTTAATTTTTTTGACTTTTCCGATACTGAATGACTTTAATCGGCGATATTTTACATAATTTTATTTGCGATAGATGATAGTTGCGAAATTTTTTTGAATAATGCCGCACAAAAGTCATATACTATGATTGCAGGCATAAAGAAAGTCTTTTACGGACGAAAAAAGCCGTGCGTTTGGCAGTGTCTGCTCACAGTCGGCAAGTACGAAAAGCATGTGAAGCAATATAGAGAATGTTGGTATGTTTTAATTGATCAATATCTAGTTTCGTTATAAATCGAAATGCTGATGTTATTGAGAAATCTGCTGTAATTTTTTAGGTATGGCAGGCAGAATAAAAATATTGCTCAAAAGGAATCCCTAAAAGGATAATCCAAAAGTTCACATTGTAAAGATATTTTTAAGGCAATTTCAGGCGTTGTCATAAAAATATAAACTCGTTATTGTCGGCTGTGATATTGAATACATACTGTACATAACAAAAAACTGAGTATCTCGGGATTTTACCGAAATACTCAGTTTTTATTTTTACAGAAATGTCATCTGTTCGCCTTCGTTGGAATCATCGGCGGCACCTGCGGCGGGGAGATTCTTCGGGCGGAATTTCTTTTCATTTTTCACCATGCCCTCGGCGAATTTTACCATGCCCGTAAGCACAGCGTTGCGGCGCAGAGTAATAACCTGATTGCCCTGTGCGCTGCGTGTTTTGGAAGGGATCAATTCCGAATTGAAGATAAGCACCTTGTCGTTTGAGGTGCGTACAAGGATATCGCAGTCCTGCTCAATGTGGAGCATGCTGACCAACGGGGATTTGTCGTTGTATGCGGCGAGGAGCTTCTTGCGGTTGGTCTTGGTGGCGTAGGTGTTAAGCTCAGCCTTAGCGACCTTGCCGTTTTCGTATGCAAAGAGCACATAGCCGCTGTAATCGGTGGTGAGCACGCAGTATTTCACATGCTCGTCCTCGCTCATGCCAAGCACGGCGGGGATGTATTCGCCCAAAACGCTCGCCTTGGTGTCGTTGAAATCGGACGCCTTCGTCTTGTATACTTGACATTTGTCGGTGAAGAACAGCAGCTCGGCGACATTGCGCGTTTCAAAGGTCTGCACTATCTCGTCGCCCTCTTTAAGCTTCTGCTCACTACTCATGCGGAGCGACTGCGGACTGATCTTCTTGATATACCCCTCTTTGGTGATGAACACATGCACGGGATAGTCGGGAACGAGAGAAATATCGTCAATCGCGGCTTCTTCTACGTCATAAAGGATCATGCTCTTGCGCGGCTGTCCGTATTTCTTCGCAACTTCTTTCAGTTCGGCGATAATGATTTTCTTGACACGCTGGGGATTGCTGAGAATGTCCTCCAAATCAGCAATATCGTTGCGGAGATTTTCGATATCCTCGGTGCGTTTGAGGATGTATTCTCGGTTGATGTGGCGCAGCTTGATTTCCGCAACGTATTCCGCCTGAATCTCGTCGATGCCGAATCCGCTCATCAAATTCGGCACGACCTCGGCTTCTTCCTCCGTCTCGCGGATAATTTTGATAGCCTTGTCGATGTCGAGCAGGATCTTAGCCAGACCTTCGAGCAGGTGGAGACGCTCTTTCTTTTTGTCGAGATTAAACTGTGTGCGGCGCTCGACGCAGTTCATGCGGAATTTTATCCACTCGTTGAGGATGCCGTCAACGCCCAGAACCTTTGGTGCGCCGTCGATAAGCACGTTAAAATTGCATGCAAAGCTGTCCTCAAGCGAGGTGAATTTGTAAAGCTTCTGCATGAGCTTGTCGGGGTCGGTATTGCGCTTCAGGTCAATAGTTACGCGCAGACCGTGCAGACCCTGTTCGTCGCGGATGTCCGAAATGTCTTTTATCTTGCCCGCTTTGACCAGCTCGATGACCTTTTCGATGATCTGTTCGCAAGTCGTTGTGGGCGGAATCTGATTGATGTCGATGCAGTTGGCTTCCTTGTCGTATGTGTAGCGCGCGCGCACCTTGATACTGCCGCGCCCCGTGTGGTAAACTTTGTCCAATTCAGCCTTGTTGTAGATGATCTGACCGCCGCCCGGGAAGTCAGGGGCAAGCAGTGTCGAGCTGATGTCGTGCTTGGGATTTTTGAGAAGCTGAATAGTGGTTTCGACAAGCTCGTTCAAGTTAAATGAACAAATCGAGCTTGCCATGCCGACAGCGATACCCGTGTTGCTGTTACAGAGTATCGTCGGGAATGTGACAGGGAGCAGGGAAGGCTCTTTCATCGTGTTGTCGAAGTTGTCCACCATATCGACCGCGTTGCTGTCGATGTCGCGGAACAATTCCGCTGCAATCGGCGCAAGTTTTGCCTCGGTGTATCGTGATGCCGCCGCTTGAGTGTCGCGGGAATACGCCTTACCGAACGAACCCTTTGAGTCAACGTATGGGTGAAGCAGTGCTTCATAAGCGACAGTCATACGCACCATCGTGTCATAAATCGCCGCGTCGCCGTGGGGATTGAGCGCCATGGTCGAGCCTGCAATTTTTGAAGATTTCTGGCGCGCGCCTGTGAGCAATCCCATTTTATACATAGTGTAAAGCAGCTTGCGATGTGAGGGCTTGAAGC
>JBGUUF010000356.1:0-13156 GCA_045133435.1 Acutalibacteraceae bacterium | reverse complement strand
TTCCGCCTATGGAGAACCGCTCTCCGGTTTTAGAAGCTTTTTACCGCGCTGTAAACACAGGCAAAAAAGGCGGCTTTATTCCTGTGATCGTGGAAATCAACGACGTCCTTGCGGAATCTGCGGCTTTAAATACAAGCGAAGACCGAAGTGGTAATATTATCGAATTAGACCGTGAAAAAATCGACAGTTACAGACGCAGGCTTATCCGCCGAACGACCGACAGCGATGCGAATGAATTTTTCCGCAAGTCAATTGACGAGCTGAAAATATACAATGACCCGTATGCGTTGGGCACTGCTCCCGATGAGAAAATCGAAAACGGTGAGGCTATTGATTTCATAAGGATCCCGTCAAGCGATTTGTTGTATTGCGAAATACTGATCGTTAAAATTCCCGTTTCAAATCCATGGGAAATCGCAGCGTGGCTTCCATTCGGCAGTAAAAGGTACGGTCATCCCTCTCCAAAGCATATAATTGCGATCGCAAAACGATGGTATGAGAAATACGGCGCGGTCATCTGTGCGGTAAGCTATCAAACCATTCAATTTCAATTGCCGAAACCTATTAAATCTCAATCAGAAGCGTATGCTTTAGCAAAAGAGCAGTATTTCTTTTGCCAAGATATTTGTTTTGAAATGATAGATCAACCGCTCGGCACTATCGCTGACAGTCTGATGAAATCCACCGTGTGGTATTTCTGGTGGGATTAAGCAACAAAGGGAATGATATTATGAAAAAACGAATTTTCGCCGCCTGCGGGTTTGCGGCACTGCTTATTACCGAAATAATCATCGGCGCGTTCTGCGGGGGATTTATCCGGGCGTATGTCGGTGATGTGCTGATAATCCCGCTTATCTACTGCTTTGTGCGGATATTTTACACCCGCGAAAACAAATTCCTTCCGCTCGCTGTGGGAGGACTGGGAATTCTCGCCGAGGTCATACAATATTTCGACTTCTGCGGGATATTCGGCATCGACAAGGGCAGTCTGCTCGGCATAATTATCGGCTCACATGCCGATTTCAAGGACATAGTCTGTTACAGCGTCGGCGTGGTATTGATATATCTCGCGGAATCAGCATGCCGCAGACTTGCCGACAGGAGAACGCATATATAATGAAAAGGAAAACTATAATTAAAATTTCGGTTTGCCTTGGTGTGTTTATTGCGTTAATAAGCTATTGCTTGTGGGAAAACAACGCTCTTACCACCTCGAATTACACCTACACCTCTGGGGAAATCGGCAGTGAGCTGGACGGATACAAAATCGTGCAGATTTCCGACCTGCACAACAAATCATTCGGCGGGAAATCCTCCCGTCTGCTTGAGGCAATCACCGCGGAATCGCCCAACATCATCGTGGTGACAGGCGATATTGTTGACAGCCGCCACACCGACATAGATACCGCACTTGAATTTGTGCAGGGCGCGGTGGAGATCGCTCCCGTGTATTACATCACTGGCAACCACGAGCACATGCTGTCTGCGGAGGATTTCGACACCTTGATGCAAGGCATGACCGACGCAGGCGTGATAATTCTTGACAACGAGTGTACTCAGATCTCGGTCGGAGACGCACAATTCAATCTCATAGGACTCAGCAATACAGATCTGACCGACGGCACACTCGGTGATATTTCTCCGTCATCGGAAAATCAACTCAACATTCTGCTGGCGCACCAGCCGCAGTTTATTGAAAATTACGCCGCAGAGGGTGCGGATATTGTACTATCGGGACACGCTCACGGCGGACAAATACGGCTTCCGTTTATCGGCGGACTTTTTGCCCCCGGACAAGGCTTGTTCCCCGAATATTGCGACGGCTCTCACACCGTTGACCACACCACGATGATAGTCAGCCGCGGTCTGGGCAACAGCGTATTTCCGCTGAGAATAAACGACCGCCCCGAGATAGTCGTACTGGAATTGAAAAAATCATAACGAGCCAATAACGATCCGTAATTTTATTTCGGATTATTACTATACATTATATTTCATTTATTTTTATCGGAGGAATCAGACATGGCAGAAACATTGGCAGGGCTCAAGCGTTCCCACTACTGCGGCACGCTCAGAGCCGAAAATATCGGAGAAACCGTGACAGTTTGCGGCTGGGTACAGAAACAGCGCGACAAGGGCGGACTTATCTTCATCGACCTGCGCGACCGCACGGGCATTCTTCAGCTCACATTTGACGAAAACACCGCCGCAGAGGTCTTTGACAAGGCTAAATCCTGCCGCAGTGAGTATGTATTGGCGGCTGTCGGTACGGTCAGAGAGCGTTCCTCAAAGAACCCCGACATTCCCACTGGCGACATCGAGATAACCGTCACCGAGCTTAGAATTCTCAACAAGGCGGTCACTCCCGCATTTGAGATAACTGACAACTGCAAGACTGCCGAGGACATCCGTCTCAAAAACAGATACCTCGACCTGCGCCGCCCCGCATTGATGAAAAATATCCTCTTCAAGCATCAGGTAATGCAGGCCGCACGCAGATATTTCTCGGACAACGGCTTCATCGAAATCGAAACCCCCATGATGATAAAGTCCACTCCCGAGGGTGCTCGCGACTACATCATCCCAAGCCGCGTTCACAACGGCAGCTTCTACGCACTTCCCCAATCGCCGCAGCTTTACAAGCAGCTTCTCATGGTGTCGGGCTTTGACAAGTATTTTCAGCTCGCACGCTGCTTCCGCGACGAGGATCTACGTGCCGACAGACAGCCCGAATTCACTCAGATCGACGTTGAAATGAGCTTCGTTGACATGGAGGACGTACTCTCCGTGGGCGAAGGCTTTGTGAAGTATCTCTTTAAGGAAACAATGGGTATCGACGTTCCCATGCCTCTCCCCCGCCTGACCTACAACGAGGCGATGTCCCGCTACGGCTCGGACAAGCCTGACACCCGTTATGGCATGGAGATCACCGACATCACCGACATCGCCAAGGACACCGGCTTCGGCGTATTCACCTCCGCAATCGAAAACGGCGGCAGCGTGCGCGCTATCTGCGCCAAGAATGCCGTCAAGACCTACACCCGCAAGGAAATTGACAAGCTGGTCGAATACTCCAAGGGCATCGGTGCAAAGGGTCTTGCATGGATCCGCTGGGCAGATGAAGCTCCCACCTGCACCTTCTCCAAGTTCCTAAAGGAAGGTCAGCTCGACACTATCCTCGAAAGACTGGGTGCAGAGCAGGGCGACGTTATCCTCATCGTTGCCGACAAGAACAAGGTAACTCTCCCCGTACTCGGCGCACTCCGTCAAGAGGTCGCCAAGCGTCTGGACATAATTCCCGACACTTTCAACTTTTTGTGGGTTGTTGAATTCCCGTTCTTTGAATATAATGAAGATACACAAGGCTGGGACGCAATGCACCATCCCTTCACCGCACCGCTCGACGAGTGCATTCAGTATCTCGACAACGCGCCCGACAAGGTGTATGCAAAGGCATATGACCTCGTGCTCAACGGCATCGAGCTTAGCTCCGGCTCTATCAGAATCACCGACCCCGAGCTTCAGGAGAAGATGTTCGAGGCACTCGGCTTCACTCCCGAACAGGCTCAGGAGAAGTTCGGCTTCCTCACCGATGCATTCAAATACGGCGCACCGCCTCACGGCGGCTTCGGCATCGGTCTTGACCGTTTGGTAATGCTCATGTGCAAGGCGGAATCTCTCCGCGATGTCGTCGCATTCCCCAAGGTCAAGGACGCAAGCGAGCCTATGACCAATGCTCCCCAGCCTGTTGACGAGGCACAGCTCGCCGAACTCGGCATTAAGGTCATCGAGAAATAAATTTATAATTATACATTGAATCAAAAGGGAGGGATATTATGAGCGGAAAGAGAACCACGCGCCCGATGTCTGACGGAAGAATTTACCTCAGAGCTTACCACGTTGATGACGCGGAGGCTCTTTCCGCCATGACATCCCGAGATGAGATCTATGCGACTACCTACAATATCAGGCGAGATTTTGACGTGACCCACGCTAAGTGGTGGATAAAATTCAATGCCAATTGCAGGCGCACTGGTTCATCGTATGAATTCGGCATATTCGACTGCGCCACCGACCGTTTGGTGGGGAATATCGGCATAGTCAACGTGAACAACGGCTGCCGCCACGCCACCCTTGCATATTACGTCCACCCCGACAAATGGGGACAGGGTATTGCCACTGCGGCGGGGCGCATCGCCTTGTCTTATGCTTTTGGGCGGCTGCGGCTCAACCGCGTCAGCGCAATAAGCATGACCCATAACGCCGCCTCCAGACGTGTGCTGGAAAAGCTCGGGTTTGAATTCGAGGGCATAGCGCGTCAAGAAATCATGAAGGACGAAAAATTTTATGATGTGGCACATTACGGTCTGCTACGCGACGATTATTTCAGCAAGCTGTAACGCCGCAAGGAAAGGGAGTTTTTATAAATGCGTATTTTGAAAAAAATCAACAAATTGCTCGCAGGCATCACTCTGCTCTCCTTTGTGATAATGTCGGCAGACCTTATCATCAATCGCAATCAGCCTATGGATCTGATTTTTTATTACAGCTGCGGAGCATTTGTGATATGCGGCTCGATATTTCTGCTCACCGCCGCCGTATTTGCGCTGTATAATTTAATCCGAAGCGTCCGCGGCAAACGAATGGCGCTCTTTATAAGGCATTACCTCTACGCCGTCGCGGGATTCTTCATGGTGTGCATTTTGTTTGACTATGTGCTTAGCGGTCATGTGCATTTGCTCAACTATTTTCTGCCGTCATTCGCCTTGGGGCTGATACAGATTTATATATCGGGCTACAAAAGTGCGGGACAGCCTAAAATCGCTAATTAACAGGCTTTTTGGGGTAATTTATTAATCAATTATAATTATTTATCGGACATGCCTCATCCAAATTTTGTCAAACCTTCACAAATGTAAAATTTGCATTTTGTGTAGGTTTGACAAATCGCTCTTTTAGGTGTATAATGTGTTAAACTAGAGAATTAACAGACACCATTTACTGCGTTTGTTATCTCAAAAAAACATTTGAAAGAGGGTTTTTATATGGCTCCCAGAAAGAAAGCAACTCCCGCAGTTGACACCGACGTAAAGACAGAAGCCGCCGCAGTTGAGGTCGCTGCCGAAAATACTGCTGCGGAAGCTGAAAAGAAAGCTCCCGCTAAGAAGGCAACTAAGGCTGCTGCCAAGACTACCAAGGCTGCTGCAAAAAAGACAACGACTACCAGAACTAAGAAGGCTGCTGCCAAGACCGAGACAGTCGAAGAAGCTCCCGTTGTTGCTCCTGTCGAGGCTCCCAAAGCCGAGGTATTCATCGAATACGGCGGAGCGCAGGTTTCCGTTGAAGAGATCATCGGCAATGCAAAGAAGATCGTCGGCGACGACAAGGATATAAAGATCTATGTCCAGCCCGACACAAGCAAGGCTTACATAGCTTTCAACGGCGAATCCGTTTCTATGGACGTTTTTTTCTGCAAATAATTTTTATCCCATGTATTCCTTTGAATGCGTGGGATATTTTTTTGTGCAAAATAAAAATCGCAGTCTGAAGTTTTGAACTCAGACTGCGATTTTTTATAGGTTTAACCGTCTCGCTAATTTACATATTTCACTGTATCCAGCGGTTGATAGGTGCTGGTCCACATAAGTTCTTTGGAAACCTTGACGCCCTTGTTGTAGCGCACCTTGTAGATTTCAATGACATAGCCCGGATCGCCGTATTCGATGGTTCCGGCGGGCTTGCCGGTGGTAGCCTTCTTGGTAACTACACCGGCGAGCGTCATCGAGAGGACTTTGTTGTCAAACTCAGCCGTGTAGCCGTCATAAGTACCGAAAACCTTGCAGGTGAGTTTGCCCGATGTGTCGTAAATCAATTTGATTTTTACCGGATAACTCTTGGTGTTCTGGAACTTGAAGTCGAGCGTGCCCCAGTTTACCGTGGCATCCTCGCCCTTTGTGGGCCAGTAATGCACGATATACATGTGGTTTGTACGGCTGACGATACCCAGATCAGCCTTGAATACCGCCGAGAATATCGTGGAGGATACCTGACAGATACCGCCGCCGACGTCGTTGGCAGTACCAGATGTGGTATAAACCGTAGCTACCGAGAAGCCGTTTGCCTCGGTTCTTTCGCCTACAACGTCATTGAAGGAGAATATCTCGCCCGGCTGCATCACATAGCCGTCCTCAAAGCTGCCGTAGGTGTTTATGCGTTTTGCCGCGTTCTTGATATTTGCCGCACGGGTCTTGTTGCCCGCGTTGAATTCCGTGGTAGTCTCAGAAAGCAGGTCGGGGCAGGTGGGAGCCTTCAGCTCGACCAGTGTGACCTCCGGCTGTGTGAGCTTCATGGTGATAGTCCATGTGTTTCCGCCCTTGGCGATCTTGGCGCGTGCCGCCTCGAGGTCAAACTTCTTGCCCACAACGTCGGAAGTGTAAATAGTCTCGCCGTTTGAATCGACGTAAGAGGACGCGTCCTGCACCTCGCAGACTACTTCCTTGTATATCGCGTCAATATCGACAGCGGGGGTCTTGGTGACGACCATTTCCTCCACCAGATTTTCTTCATAATTGCCCGACTGAATACGCGCCAGTATCTCGCCCATAAGGCTGTTTTCGTCGATACCTATGCCGTCTGTGCCCGCCTTGATAATGAGCTTTTCCTCTTCAATGGTGTAGGAGGGCTTCTGCATTATCGTGCCGTATTTGCCGGCGATGCTGTCGAGCAGAGCCTCCAGCTTGGTCTGATTGTAGCAGATATTTTTATAGGTGGCGATAACCTGCTGAGTTTCCTTGCCGTCCTCACCTGTGACAGTAGTCGTGGTGGTCGAGCCGTCGGCCGACGATGAATAATTGAAGTCATAATCGCCGAGGTTTATGGTAAAAGTCTCGCCGCTCACTATTATATGCAGGGTCTTGTCGCTGAGCTTTTCACCCACGACGTTCTGCATCATCTTGGTGGTTTCGGAGGTCTGGAGGTTTACAATTGAATTGCTGACCTCAACAGGGTTATACATGCGAACGAAGCCGAAGTAATAGACACCAAGCATGACCACAAGCAGACAGCCGGTAACTATGCCCAGTGCCTTGAGACGCTTGCGTGCTCTGTGGCTTCTGAGGCTGATGGAGTGGTTCTTCTTGGCGGTCTTGCCCTCTTCCTCGTAATCGCCGCCCTGATAGCCGCCGTTTCCGTAGCCGAGATACTTGGCATATATCGGCGGGATAGGCTCGGGAGTTCTGTCGGCGGGACCGTAATCTCGACCATAATAGCCGTCAACGTCGTCGTAATCATCGTACTCGTCGCCGGTATCATAATCGTAGAAATCGCCTGTAGTGCCCGTGGGAGCACCCATGCGCCTTTTCTTCTTTTTGAGGTCCTCGGCATATCTGTCGTAACGCTCGGACTGGGTTTCACGCCTGCGCGGAGCCTGCTTCTGCTGCTCGGGCACGACATTGCGCGCCGCCGACTGACTGCGTCGGTCGCCGTTGTAATACGATTTTTCCTCAAAATCGTCGTAATTCACGCCGCCTGCGTCATAATCGTCGTCATATCCGCGCGAAGAATAGCCGCGGCTGCTGCCGTAGTCACCTGCGGAGTAGCCGTAATCATCGTAGTTATCATAGTCATCGTCGAAGTCGTCGTCAAATCCGTCATCTGACGCATATCTGTCGCGCGAGCCTGCCGAATCTTTTGAAAAATCGTCGTCAAAGTCATCGTCAAAATCGTCGTAACTGCCGCCGTCCGCGCTGTAATAATCATCAAAATCGTCGTCAAATCCGTTGTCGTCGTAATAGCCGCCGGAATTACGCTCGTCCTTGCTGTCGCTGTCGAACCTGTATCCGCCGCTGCCAAAACCGTTTCCCATTCGCATTCAACTCCTTTTTTAAATCTAAAAAATGGCATACTCGTACACTTATATATTAAGATATTCGCGGCTTTTTTTCAATAGCATTTTCCGATATTTCACATAAATTTAAGTTTTCTTAACCATTAAATTTAACATGTTCTGACAAAAACATCATAATTTACAAAGCTGTAACAATTAGTTACCATTTCTGTAAACTCTTACATTTGATATAATTTATAATTAAATCATGGATATTTTATGTTGAATCTGAAATTATTGTGAGGACGTGTTTAAAATGGGTAGAGGTACAGGCAAATACTATTCTCCTGTCTACAAAGCAAAGAAATACGCTTGCGCGGGCAAAAAGTCCGTGGGCATCAAGCACATAGTATGCGCCTGCATCGCCATCGCTTTTGCCGCTTCGGGCATTATCGCATGGCAGTCGGTCAATGCCGATGCGAAATCCTTTGAAACTCCATCGACGGTGCAATCTTATCCCACAGACGTTGAGACATATCCCCGCATAGTCAATAAATCCGAGCCTGTGGAGGAATCCTATGAGCCGCAGAACCTCGTATCTCTCAACACCGTGCCCAACGGACAATCCGTTTATCTTCGCTCCGACGCAGCCGAGAGCTTCATCAATATGCTCGCTGCGATGGCGGAGGACGGACTTGCCGTGCTCCCGGTAAAGGGTTACACCTCATACGAGGAGCAGAACGCGGCACTCTCCGCAAGCATAGATAAATTCATCGCCGAGGGCTGTTCCTCCGATGAAGCTACGCAAAAGACATCACAGCTTCTCAGTCAGCCCGGCACAGATGAAGCTCAGCTCGGCACTTCCATCGACATCTCAACCGATGCAAATTCAGTGGATAGCTTTTCTTCAACCGAGCAGTATAAATGGATATGCAGCAACGCTTACAAATTCGGATTCATCATCAGATACACCGCAGACAAGCAGGACATCACAGGCGTTGAAGCCAGACCGTGGCATCTCAGATTTGTCGGCGAGAGCGCGGCGGCATACATGAAATCCACAGGTCTTTGCCTTGAGGAATATGTAAGCTGTGTTATGAAATACTGCCCCTCCGCTACTCAGGAAGATTAAATTATTATAATAAAAAATACATCATACATTTTTCAGTGTAACATGAAAGATGTATGATGTATTTTTTTACATAGAAATTCATAATCATATGAATTTCTATGAGCTGCGATTTAAAACTCCGCCTTTGCTGCGGCTATCATTTCGCGTGTTTTCTCGGGAAGCTCCTTAAATTCGGCTCTCGAAAGCTCGGCTGTCTCTATCGGGGGAAGTATGCGCACCTTGACTTCGGCGGATTTTATCCAATGGTGATTCTTCTCAAACAGATTATATGTACCGTCCAGCGCAACGGGAATCACGGGAGCACCTGTCTTTTGCGCTATCTTAAACGCGCCGCCCTTGAATTCGCCCACCTCGCCGGTCTTGCTTCTCGTTCCCTCGGGGAAGATCACCGCAGAATAGCCGTTGTTGACTATCTCAGTCAACTTCTTGATGGCCTCAATGCCCGCCTTCATGTCGTCGCGGTCAACGAATACACACTGCAATTCCTTCATCCACAGACGAACGAACGGGACTTTGCCTATCGACGCCTTAGATAGCAGTGCGTGAGGCTTGTCGAGATACGCCAGCACTATCAATATATCAAAAAAGCTCTGGTGATTGCTCGCAAACACGCATGCCCTGTCGGTCGGGATATTCTCCACTCCGCTCACGTCAACTTTGGCTCCCGCCATAAAAAGCAGACCTTTCGCCCATCCGCGCACTGTCTTTTCAAGGAACGCGTCACGCTTTTCGCGGGAGGAGTGCTTGTTCATCCACTTCACCTTGAGCCACAAGACCATAAGCAGAAGCAGTTGGACCCACATGTAGATCATAAATATTACAGTTCTCAAAATTTTTCCTCAATTCTAAAGTAATACTATTTATCTGACGACATCTCGCACTGAATATGCCGACAAACAGTTAAAAGCATTATATATCATAATAATCGCCGTTTCAACCAATATTATGTAAACAGCAGTATAAATTTTTGAGCATGTTTTTTGTGCAATACTGCCATGAAATTCCAATCGACGCTCTGAAATATTAACATAGACGCAAAAAAGCGCATGAGCCTTGCAATAAAACTCATGCGCTTTGAAAATTCGTGTTAATTTTTATTTTGATTTTGCGATCTCGAGAACTTTATAGTGGATAACTCCGCCGGGAGCTTCGACCTCGATCACATCGCCGATAGTCTTGCCGAGCGCAGCTCTGCCCACAGGAGATTCGTCCGAGATGCTGCCCTTGAGGGGGTTAGCTTCGGTGGAACCGACTATCTGATATTCCTCTTCCTCGTTGAAGTCCATATCGAGAAGCTTGACCTTTACTCCGATCTTGATAACATCGGTGGAGATTTCGGACTCGTCGATGATAACTGCATTTTTGAGCATAGCTTCCAGCTCGAGAATACGGCTTTCGACCTGAGCCTGCTCGTTTTTAGCTTCATCATATTCGCTGTTTTCGCTCAAGTCACCAAAGGAAAGAGCCACCTTGATCTTGTCGGCAATATCTTTTCTTTTGACTGATTTGAGATATTCAAGTTCTTCCTCGCGCTGCTTGAGACCCTCAGCAGTCAGCTTAAACTGTTTTGTTGCTGCCATTGTTACAATCTTCCTTTCGCCTGTAGTAAATTAAATTCATCCTTGGCGTAACTTATATTATATCTTTAACCTGCCGATATGTCAATATCCGCCGGCTAAATCACACAGAAATCAATTTTGAAAAAGAAAAAAGGAGACGCGCGAAGCGCCAATTAGCCGCGTATGCGGCGCGGGGTGCAGGGGGCTGACTCCCTGCCGGGTCGAGGGTGGCACCCTCGCGGGAGACTGAGGGGCACACCGCTATTCAAGGAATAGCGGTTAAGCCCTCAGAAGTGAGGCAAAGCCGAACGAGCGAAAAGCACTAGGATTTATAATAAATTTTGGCGAATACAATAGCAAATTCCCATAAAATTGATTTCCCTGGGCTAAATCAAATCGCTTTTACCAGAGATATAAGCGACATGAGTATGAACACAAACTGCATCACTATGATCTGCGCCGCGTCGATGGCATAGGAGCTTATGCAGCTCAGTCCCGCCACAAACAGGAATCCCATGCCGAAGCATATGGTCTGTATCATCATTCCGAGATTCTGATTTTCCTTGAGCTTGACCGCCGCGCGGATAGCGCCCGACAATGCCCTCAACGTGCCGTTGGTAGCGAGCAGTGTCTCGTGATCTTCCTCCACGGCGTAGGTAACGGAGTCATACACACGGCTGCCGTCGTTGTCCAGGATGGTTATGTATCTCGACGGAATATCAAACACACTGGTGAGCAGTCTGACATCAATATTCGCGTCGCAGGTGTATACCATGATGTTTGTGCCGTCCGAAATAAGCTGTACCAGCGCGTTTCGTATTGCGTTTGATGCCTTGTATTCCAGCAGGAACACGCCCTCCAGACGGTTGTTCACCGCCACATACAGCACCTGATGACCGGAACGCTTTTTCATCGCCTCAAATTCATCCAGACGCGCCAGACCGCCGCCGGGAATTATTACCCTGTGAGTCTCCATCATATTTCGGTTGCCCACAAGGATGCGCTTTTCGTTTACCCAGCCGGAGATGCCCAGCTCGTTTTCATAGGTTATGCTGTCCGCACTGCTGATGAAGTTCTTTTCGTCCTCCACCAGACTGCTGAATACCTCGGCAAGACAGCCGCCCGAAGCTACCACGACCGATGCCGCCGCCGCCGTGACCTGCGGTATGGACATATCGGAGACTGTGAATGCCTTGCGCACGCGGATACTGCCGCGCGGGAACAGATCAGTGGTGTTGACAGCGAGCGCGTCGGTGTCGCCGAATTTTTCCACTGCATTCCATCCGTTGAGCAGTGCTCCCTTGCCGAGCTGAGCTTTGACGGCCCGGCCAAGCGGTATTTCCATGCACAAAAGTCCAGTGATAGGCACACACGCCACCAGCGACGCGCACAATGCCGAAAGTCCCGCGCTCAGAAATCCGTTGCCCGACAATGCACCGCGCAATGCGCCTATCAATCCTGTGGCGATGCAGGCTATCAGGAAATAGGGATAGATCCTGCTCATCATCAGACTGCAATTGTCGTCGCGGCAGGCGTTCTGAAAATAAGACGTGAGGTGACGGGTTCGGGTCACATATGATATTTTTGCATTGGGATAGCCCGAGGCTACGCGCAGGTCGGCGGCAACAGGGCTGTCATCCGCCGCAGCCGCCACATGCTTTTCGCCCCGCTTTATCACGAAGTTAAAGCCTCTCGCCACGCGTATCGTGGTGAGCATGCGGTTGAAGGTGTATATCCACACCGCAACACATATCGGCGCGGCGAATGAATTGGTTATGCTCTTGTGGGTGGTCACGCTGACCGCCAGCATGTAAATTATATGCAGCAGTTCGGCGATTATTGCCACAGAGATGACCGTGCGGGTGCTGCATTTTTTCTTAAATATTTTCTTGAGTCCGCCGATGATGTCGCTTATCGAGATATACGCGGCAAATATCAGTGCCGCCAGCTCGAGCAGCAGATATGTTATCGGCGACTTTTCCGGCAGAAAAGCCGAAGGCATGGGCAGTCCGAATGCCGGCAGCATCTCGATGAGACACAGCAGTACTGTGATAACACCCAGTTCAGCCAGATTGAACATCAGCTTCTTGGTTTTCTCGCTCAGCTCAAAGCGCACCTTTTCGGCATCTCTCGCACTGCGGTAATCTACATTCATATATTCCCGCGCCCGATCCATGCCGTCGCCCTCGTCCTCGACGACCTTTTCCTTTTGGGGATTCTTCATCGAGGTAAGGCGGTTCTTGAGCTGACGCTCCAGTGCAAACAGATCGACATCGCTTTCCCTGTTGTGCACCTTGCGTTTGCGGTCGTCGCCGATCATCTTGTCGGCAGGGTCGTGCTCGGCGGGATTAAATTCCGGCTGTTCCTCTTCCTCGTCGTAACCGTCGTTATCAATAAGGCTTCTTATCGAAATATTCAGACGGATAAATGATATTTTTCCTTTAGCCACGCGCAGATGACCCGCTTCCTTGGCATTGGCAGGCTCAATGTCCCATGCCTTCGGGGTCGGCAAGGCCTCCATTTCATATGCGACCTCGCTGTTTTCCACGCGTCGTGTGTTGTTTGCTATGTTTGCATACCCCTTCGCGCCCAAAAAAATTAAAACCAGCACACCAAAAAAAAAATACTGTTAAAAAACAG
>JBGUUF010000355.1:0-1712 GCA_045133435.1 Acutalibacteraceae bacterium | reverse complement strand
TAAATATTGTAAATTATCCGGCGTGCGGCTGTTGACAAATTCAAGTTTATGGTGTATTCTCTATCTGTACTAATTATCATAATACAGTTAAATATCAAGGAGAATTACCATGAATAAAAAACACGTCAAGAAAAAATCGTCAAACAAAAAACGTACTGCGGTCAAAATTATAGCCGCAGTTGTAATTCTGTGCTTCGTCTGGTGGTTTAATAATTTCACGATAAGCGTTCACACCGAAAATATTTGCGACGACAGGATAAACTCCGAAATTACCATCGTGCAGATTTCTGATTTGCACAGTGCTTCTTTCGGCGAGGGAAATTCTACTCTGATTGAGAAAATCAAAAAGCAGTCCCCCGACATAATCGCCGTCACGGGAGACATGCACACCTCAAACGACACCAAGGGCGAGGAAACTGCCCGCAACCTGCTCACGAAATTAACCGAGATCGCCCCTGTTTATTACGTCAACGGCGAGCACGATTTGAAAAAATCATTCTCGGAATCCTTGAGCGAATGCGGCGTGAATGTGCTCAATTACAAGGATGAAATTGTAACGGTAAACGACACGGAACTGCACCTATACGGCATCACCAACGTCTATTACACCCCGACTTTCGACCTCGCCAACAAATTCGAGCCTGACAGCGAGCGATACAGCATTCTGTTGGCGCATATAAATAAATTCGGCAAGTTTGCGGATTTCGGCATTGACCTGTCGCTCTGCGGCGACACTCACGGAGGAATGTTCCGCCTGCCGTTTGTCGGCGCGGTCTACACTCCCGACGGCGGTCTATTTCCCGAATTATCGGGCAAATACGTTGAGGGAATGTATGAGAAAAACGGCAAGCGCATGTTCATCACCAGCGGACTGGGCAATTACCCCCTCCCCATACGCTTCTGCAACCGCCCCGAGATTGCAGTGATAAAACTAAAACCCAGCAAATAAATCCCACTCCACAGGAGGTTTTTACAAATGATAAATCAGTCATACAAGCAAATGCTTCAGAAAAAATCCGTCATACGTGAGCTGAGCGAATACGCTACCGCGAGAGGCAAGGAAATCGGCTACGAAAATGTGTTTGATTACAGCCTCGGCAATCCCAGCGTTCCTTGCCCGCAGGACTTCAACGACACCTTGGTTGACTTGGTGCAAAACAGCAATCCCGTTGCTATCCACGGCTACAGTCCGTCACTCGGCATAGAATCCGTGCGCAAGGCTGTCGCTCAGAGCCTTAACGAGAGATTCGGTATGAATTATGAGAGCAAGCACATATTTATGACATCGGGCGCGGCGGGTGCTGTGGCTCATGCACTGCGCTGTGTCACTCAGCCGGGCGACGAAGTGCTGACATTTGCGCCGTTTTTCCCTGAATACAATCCATATGTGAATCAGACGGGCGCTGTTCTCAGAGTAGTTCCCGCCAACACCGAGAATTTTCAGATAAACTTTGAGGCATTTGAAGCCATGCTCAACGAGAAGGTCATGGCGGTTTTGATAAACACCCCCAACAATCCCTCGGGTATCGTGTATTCCACCGAAACTATCACCCGTTTGGCAGATATTCTCCGCAGCAAGCAGGAAGAATACGGTCACGACATATTCGTGATAAGCGACGAACCTTATCGCGAGATAATATTCGACGGTGTGGACGCACCCTACGTCTCCAAATTTTACGACAACACCCTCTCCTGCTACTCCTATTCCAAGA
>JBGUUF010000354.1:0-1573 GCA_045133435.1 Acutalibacteraceae bacterium | reverse complement strand
TTTTCCCTGACCGCCTTCAGAAAAATCTCGTTGGAATTTTCCGTGTCAAACGGGTCGTCCCAGTGAAAAAGCCTGCTTCGGTAACTCATAAAAAATCCCTCCCTTAAATCTTATATAATTATTATATAAGAAAGGCATAGGCAAGTCAATAACGCAGTAATTTTCAAAATAAATATCTTTAAATTCCGCGTGTTATGGTATATAATAGATTTAATTGAATAAAAAATAACTCACTCGGAGATGATCACATGAAACTGCTGGTGCTCGACGGCAACAGTATAATAAATCGCGCATATTACGGCGTTCGTCCGCTCACAACTAAGGACGGATTTTTCACCAACGCGATATACGGCTTCCTCACCATGTTCAATAAAATTTACAGCGAGACTGCCCCCGACTGCGTCGCCGTGGCATTCGATATGAAGGCTCCCACCTTCCGCCACCTCAAATACAGCGAGTACAAGGGCAAGCGCAAGGGCATGCCGCCCGAGTTGGCAATGCAGCTCCAACCGCTGAAAGACCTGCTCACCGCCATGGGCATCAAGCTGCTCTCGGCTGAGGGCTGGGAGGCTGATGACATTCTCGGCACGCTCGCCAATGCATGCCGCACGCACGACGAAGATACCTGCGTCATCGCCACGGGGGACCGCGACACATTGCAGCTCGTGGGCGACGGCGTTACCGTGAGAATGCTCACCACCAAGCAGGGCAAGGCGGAAGCCGTGATTTACGATGAGGAAAAAATCATGGAAACCTACGGTGTCAAACCAATTCAGCTTATCGAAATCAAGGCGATTCAAGGCGATACCAGCGACAATATCCCCGGCGTTCCGGGTATAGGCGAGAAGGGCGCACTGGATTTGATAGGGCGTTTCGGCAGTCTGGATTATATCTATGAGCACATCGACGAAATTGATGTTAAACCCGGTATCAGAAAAAAACTTATCGAGGGCAAGGAAAGCGCCTATCTCAGCCATTGGCTCGGCACAGTCAGCACCGAGGCTCCCGTTCCGCTGGATTATTCCGAGTACGTCCTCGGCACTCCCGACGCGGAAAAAATCAATGAAATAATGGTGCGTCTGGAACTCTTTAAACTGCTCGAAAAGATGAAAAAGGACTGGCTCAAGGGTGCGGAAATATCCCCGAATACAGGCGATTCTGCGTTAGTCGATGAAGATAAGCCCTCTGAAATAACCGACATAGATTTCTGCAAGGATGTAGATGCGCTGATCGCTGAAATCAAAGCATGTGGCGAAGTGTATTTCCTTGTGGACGAAAAACTCAGTCAGATTTCGGTCGCAAAAGACGGCAATGCAATTGTTGTCACAGAAGCTGATGTTGAAAAATTCTGCCGCGAAATTTTATCATATAATACGATAAAGAAATTCACATTTGACATAAAAAACACTATTCACATGCTCGAACCGCTCGAGATCCTGCCGCAGAACTGTGCTTGCGACGTAATGCTTGCGGCTTATATCCTCAACCCGTCCTCCGACTGTGAGAGTTTGGACAAGCTGGTGGCACAGTACGCCGCCGCACTGCCCGATAACATTCCTCCCGAGCTGCACAC
>JBGUUF010000353.1:0-6832 GCA_045133435.1 Acutalibacteraceae bacterium | reverse complement strand
ACCGAAACATGGCATGACATCAGCGAAGATGACATTATGATGAAGAAGGCTGTCGATGACGGTATAGATATTCAGGTAGTCGGTATCATTCGTCCGAATGATGACGCTGCCGCCCAGTCAATCAGCGGCGTTGTAGGCTATACACACGACCTCGTTGAACATGTAATTAATAAGACAAACGAAAGTGAAATAGTCAAGGCGCAGCTTGCCGACAAGGATACAGACGTGTTCACCGGTCTGCCATTTGAAAGCGAAGAGGAAGAGGTTGACCTCACTCAGATGTCTCCCGAAGAACTCGCAGCTTATCAGCAGCAGCAGGCGGCAATGCAGCAGCAGATGATGGCTGAATACATGGCCAACATGACCGACGAGCAGAAGCAGTATGTTGCCTCCCTCTCGGACGAAGAAAAAGCCGCGCTTATGGAAAAATACATGAGCAGCACTCCTGAGACAACTTATGATGAAAACCTCACTAAGCTCGGCGTTGCTGACCTTGACAATCCCAGCGCAATACTCCTCTACCCCGTTGATTTTGAATCAAAGGAATTCATCGAGGACATTATCTCAGATTATAACGAAGGCAAGGTCGACGAAGAAAAGATAACCTACACAGATCTGGTTGGTATGATGATGAGCTCAGTCTCCACTATCATAAATATCATTTCCTATGTGCTTATCGCATTCGTTGCTATATCACTGGTCGTTTCTTCCATTATGATAGGCATTATCACCTATATCTCGGTACTTGAACGCACCAAGGAGATCGGTATTCTCCGCTCTATCGGTGCTTCCAAGAAGGACATTTCCAGAGTTTTCAACGCAGAGACACTTATCATAGGCTTTGTCTCGGGCGCACTCGGCATAGGTCTTACCTTGTTGCTGAATATACCGATAAACCTCATCATCGAAGCCGTGGCAGGCATCTCGAATATCTCAAGACTGCCGTGGGAAGGTGCTTTGGCATTGGTAATTATCAGCATGACGCTCACACTCATCTCGGGACTCATTCCGTCCGGCGTGGCGGCAAAGAAAGATCCTGTGGTGGCTCTCAGGAGCGAATAATTTTCAACTACGAGACGTGCATTTCTTAATCGAAGTGTACAATCACATAAATAACCTCACAATCTCAGAGCAGGCAATACGGCGGACCGCTTTTTTCCAATCCTTTTTGGCGGTTTCGCCGTATTGTCATTTTATGCACTTTTCAACTCACAGCGAAAATGTTCGCCGTATTGTCATTTCATACACAAAGCTATTAATCAAAGCATTATCAATTAACAATATATTAATATTATTTTAACACCCCACCGTGCTATCATTTGGTACAATCTAGTTATATATCGTATCATAATGCAATCGCACCAAAGGTGGTAATGAAATTGAAAAAACAAAATGCAATCAGCGAAAATGTTTCGGATGTAAGAAATTGGAAAAAAACGGAATCTCCCGACGCTGTATCAAACAAAAAGAATTCCTCAAAAAAGAAGCCCGATATTCTTTCAAACCTTTACTTTCTTTTTATTCCCGCTGCGCTGCTCCTTATGGAACTGTTGGTGAAATTTCTGATTTCCGGCAGCATATTCGACGACCATCTCATTTACATCGTACTCTTCTCCCTGTCTTACGGAAGTCTTTTATCCGCCATATGCGGCATATTCAGCGGAACTGTGCGCAGAACGCTTACCAAAATAACGCTGTTTGTAATGGGAGCTTTTTTGGCTTTTCACCTGGGATATTACAAAAATTTTCAGTGTCATTTTTCTTTTGCCAATATGAGTGAGGCGCAAAATGCAATTACCGATTTTTCTTCGCTTATTTTTGACGCCGCCAAGAATATCTGGTATGCCATCATACTGCTGATGCTTCCGCTGGTAGTATTCTGGATATTCGGCAAAAAATTCTCGCCCCAAGGTCAAAAGAACTTCACGGCATCTTCTGTTTCGGCGACGGCGGCTGTACTACTCTACTTCTGCGGATTGTGGCTCACAGCCTCCAGCGGTCTGGAATACAGCTATGACGGATACACATACAAATATGCTCAGAGCAATATAGAGGCAACATATGACACCTTTGGTATAATTACCACTGCACGCCTTGATTTAAAGCAGTTGATTTTCGGCGCACCCGAAGAGCCGCTTTACATTCCCACTGCTTCGCAGGTCTCACAGGAGGTATCTTCTTCTGATACAGAATACGGCTACAATGTATCGGATATTGACTTTGAGGAGCTTGCAGAAAAAGAAACCGACGAATCCATCAAAGCCATGCATCAATATGTTGCCGCCCAGCAGCCAACTCAAAAAAATGAATACACAGGCATGTTTGAGGGCAAAAATCTGATAATGCTCAGTCTGGAGGGATTCTCGGGCAAGGTAATAGACCCGGAATTCACCCCCACTCTCTATAAGATGACACAACAAGGTTTTAAGTTTAACAACTATTACCACTCGTCATGGGGCGGCAGCACTGCCAGCGGTGAATATACCAACCTCACAGGAAATGTATACAACACTCCCGCCTGTCTTGAAATGAGCGCATCTACAAGTCAGCCGTTTACAATGGCAAATCAGCTCGCAAAAAAGGCTATTCCTGCTACGGCTATCACAATAACACCTACACATATTATCACCGCAATCTCTCTCACCCGAATTTCGGATATACTTTCAAGGGGCTCGGCAACGGTTTGGTACTGCCCACGGATCATTGGCCGGCTTCTGATCTCGAAATGGCACAGGCGACCATTGACGATTACATCAACCAGCAGCCCTTCCACGCTTATTATATGACTGTCAGCGGACATGCAAACTATTACTTCACCAGCAACTAAATGTCCAGTCTGCACCACAAGGACCTTCCCGAAAAATACAAAAATTACTCCGAAAGTCTGAAAGCATATCTTGCCTGCCAATATGAGGTGGAGCTTATGCTTGAATATTTGGTGGAAAGACTTGACCAGGCAGGTATATTAGACGATACCGTATTTGTAATGGCTCCCGACCATTACCCGTATGGGTTAAAGGACCCCGAGCTTTCCAAATTGTACGGATTATCAGAGAAAAATATCAGGATCAATTTCGATATTTATAAGAACTCCCTCATCATCTGGAACTCTTCCATGGAAACTCCCGTAACAGTAGATAAGGCATGCTGTGCTTCTGATATTTTACCCACTCTGCTCAACCTCTGGGGCATTGATTACGACTCACGGCTGCTGATAGGTAAGGACATCCTTTCCAACAGCATAGGCATAGCACATGTGCAGATATTTCAATATGACTGGATCACGGACGAAGGACAATACTATCAGTCCCAAAAAAGATTCATCCCAAACGAAAGCTGTACAATGACAAAGGATGAAATAAAAACGTATACCGAAGAAATCAATCAAATCGTTAAGGCAAGAACCGGTTTTTCAAAACAAATATTAGAAAAAGATTACTACAGTTACATTCCCGATCTGTAAAGACAATAAAAAAACGAAGGATCTGATCAAATCCTTCGTTTTTTGCTTTTATTTTATCTCAAATATGAATCTCGGAATCTGCTACATCCTTGCGGCCCTTTTTTACAACGTGGAACTGCATTACCACTACCAATATATTCAGCGTGACAGTGAACATATAGCGGATGTTATTAAGCAATCCGCTGTGCATACTGGTTCCGCTCGTGCGCACATGCATTACAGCGGGCACTTCCTTGAGATTATAGCCGTTGAGCAACATTTTGGTGATAATATTGGCATCAGGGTAGTTGGTGTCAAAATTACCGTAGCGCGAGTAAGCCGTAAACGCTCGGCGGCTGAGTCCCTGCAAGCCTGATGTCGGGTCTGTGAATCGCTTGCGGGTAACGAGCCTTATCGCCATGTTGAAAAAATTAATGGCAATGCGCTTGGCGAAACCGACATTCATTTCGTTGTCGTCAGCCAAAAAACGCGAGCCTATCACTATATCATAGTGATTATACGGGTCACTCAGTTCCTTGTAAATCGCGCCGATATTGCACACATCATGCTGTCCGTCGGCATCCATCTGGATGATAAATTCATAATTGTGATCCACGGCATACTTATAACCGGTTTGCAGCGACACACCGTAACCCATGTTGTAGATATGCGAAACTACTGTTGCACCTGCTTCTTTGGCGACCTCGGCGGTCCTGTCGTGCGAGCCGTCGTTGATTACCAATATATCAACCTTCCCACATTCTCTGTGGATGTTATTGAGCACAGTGGCAATATTGGTCTCCTCATTATATGCCGGGATAAGTATCAGGGTTTTTCTGCTTAAACGAGTCATTGATTGCCACACACCTCCAAATAAATTTTCAATTTATGCTTACTCTGTAAGAGCGTAGAGCATTTCCAAATCTTTCTTGAAATCGAGCGCTACACCGCTGAGATTCTCGGTAAACTGAGCGCGAAGCTCGGGGGAATTGATGAGCTTTTCCATGCCGGCAACTATGTTTTCGGTGGAAAGGTCTATCAGCACGCCGGTCTTGCCGTCTGTGACCTGCTCTTCATTGCCCGCACAGCGTGAAGCCAGCACGGGACGCGCCAACACCAGCGACTCCGCCAGAGCAATACACCAGCCCTCAAACCTCGACGACTGGGAATAGATGTCGCAGCCGGCAATATACGGATAGGGATTGGCGAAGCAGCCCATCAGAATAAAGCTGTCCTCCACGCCGTTTTCCTTGATAAGTGCGCGCAGATTGTCCTCCTCTGCGCCCTCACCGATGACATACCATCGCACATTATGCCCTCTGCGGCGAAGCTCGGCAAGTGCGGGAATGGCGAGGTCATACGCCTTCTGATAATGCAGTCGTCCGACAGTGAGTATTCTCAGACCGTCAAAACCGTCCGTGAATCCCTCGCTCTCTTTGGCAAGGCGGAGGATCCTCTCCCTCGGCACCATATTGTGAAAGAAGAACGTCTTGCTCTCATACTCGGGATATGCGGTGAGAAACACCTGCCGCACGCAGTCCGAAACACAGAAAATGTTGTCCATCCTGTCGTAATACGGCTTGTCCAGCTTGGGCAGATACCCCGCCGCAAGGTAGTCGATATGCACATACGCCGCCTTCTTGCGCGCCTTTACATACTTTGACACATAATATGTCGCGGCACCCTCAATGAACGCAACCGCGAGGTCGTATTCTTCGTTGAACCGCTTTGCATTGCGCGCCAGCAGCATCCAAAAAAGCTTGCTGAAATCGAGATGCTTGTTTTTTATCTGATGAGCCAGCACGCGGCAAAAATACGGTATGTAGGTGATGAAGCTGAATCTTTTCAGCAGGCTCCACAATATCTGTCTCGCCGTCGCCCACAGACCTGCGTTGTCCAACACCGACTTATTACACAGCTTTTTGTTCAGAATATGCACATAATCAGGCATATCGTCGTAAAGCTCGCCGCGGTTTATAATGGAATAAACCGACAGGTCGTACTTCTCGGGGTCAAGCAGTTCGAGCAGAGCCTGAAGGCACTTCTCCGCACCCGCACGCCCCATCGTATTGGTGACGAATAATATCTTTTTCTTTCCGTCGGAATTAGTTTTCTTTTTCATCTCTGCTGTCCTTTCAGCTTTCTCACGGTTTTTACGGATAATTGAAAAACACGGTATCCCATGCTGAAAAACACTGCGCTCGCGCGGTAGCTGAACGGCACCCGCTTTAAGCGCATGTATGTCTTTTTGAGCGGTTTGAATTCCGCACGGTATTCCTTGACGAGTGCGGCATCATACGGACCGTACTCCGCCATAACATCCACTACCCAAAGTATCGTCGTGGCGAGCAGACCCTTGCCTGCGTCGGCAAGCTCGCGGCTTTTGTCCGCAAGGTCGCGGCAAATGAGCCGCGCCGTCTGCACCATCTGACGGTGCTCCTCGCCGAAGCCTCGGTGCATCGCGCTTTGCCCGCGCTGGATGTAGTGGTATGATTTACAATCAGAAAAGACCGCCGATCTCACCCGTCCGAATACATTGTAATTAAACAGCAGGTCCTCCAGAATTTTTATGCTGCCGTCGAATTCGATGCCCTCCAGCAGTTCTCTGCGATAGAGCTTATTCCACACATAACCACCGACAGCGCCGCCGGCGAGCAACTCGCAGACCGCGCTGTCATGGTCGTAACACACTTCATTGCAGCCGCACACACTGCGCTCGGAGGACTTGCAGTTATCATCGTTTTCAACGGCATAGCTGCATATCGCCACATCGCAGGCGTGCTTTTGCATGAGATCATACAGGTTCTGAATATGGTCGGGATCGACATGATCATCCGAATCGGCAAAGGTGATATACTCACCCTCTGCCGCCGCGATGCCTGCATTCCGGGCGGAAGAAACTCCTCCGTTCGGCTTGTGGATAACAGTAATTCTGCTGTCCGCTGCGGCGAATTCATCGCACAGCGCGGGTGTATCGTCGGATGAACCGTCGTCTACCAATATTATCTGCAAATCAGCATAGCTTTGTCGGCGCAGTGAATCAACACACCGCGCGATAAAGCCGCTGCAATTATACGCGGGTACAACAATACTTATCATCGTGATCTTACCCCAGATCGCTGTCCGAAACATTTCCGAGAGCCTCGGGATGCAGGATAAGCCACTGTTCAAGTGTCGTTGTATTGTATCCGTAATCTATAGCGAAGTTGTTCAGAGCATACATGTTCTGGTGTACCTCGTAGATTATAATATCAGAATCCTCGTAATAGATCTTCATCTGATCGGGGAAATACTGCATGTATCTGATCGCCCAGTGATAGGCCTTCGACATGATAGCGCTTCTTATTTCATAGTTGGAATAATATTCGCTTCGTCTCTTGGTCTTTACGG
>JBGUUF010000352.1:0-4175 GCA_045133435.1 Acutalibacteraceae bacterium | reverse complement strand
AAATTGAATATTGACAACACGAGTGCGGGTGCTTTATACTTTTACCTGCTCGACAGGTCGAATAATGACGCATTTCGTCGGAGCGATATTATTGTTAGGATGATGTGATTTGATAAAAAGATGTGCTGATACATTTTTGTATGCCGTAATGGGCGGTATATGCATCGGACTGGGAGGAAGTGCGTATTTGTGCACGCAGAATCAGATATTCGGCGCGTTTTTGTTCTCGGTGGGACTCTTCACCATCTGCTCGATGAATTTCAATCTCTTCACGGGCAAGGTCGCGTATGTTTTTGAAAGCAAGCCCGATTATCTGATCGACGTGCTTTTTGTGTGGCTGGGCAATCTCGTAGGCACGTTCGGCGTTGCCAAGGTGCTGAGCTTCACACGGATCGGTGGCGGTATGCGCGATAGGGCAGAGACGATCTGCGGCACGAAGCTGTCGGACGACCTGCTCAGCCTGTTTATTCTCGCGATCTTCTGCAATATGCTCATATTTATCGCGGTGGATGTTTATAAGAAAAGCTCACACGAGATCGGCAAATATCTCGCGCTGATACTCGGTGTAACGGCGTTTATCATGTGCGGCTTTGAACACAGCGTGGCGGATATGTTTTATTTTTCGGTGGCAGATGTATGGTCGCTCAAGGCGGTTGGCTGCCTGTTGATAATAACCCTCGGGAATGCCGTGGGCGGTGTGCTGATCCCGCTGTTCAGAATGGCGCACGAAAAACTTAATAAAGATAAATTAGAATTTTGAAAAAAATTTTATTTTGCTCTTGACAAACGTCGGCGGGTGTGGTAATATAATGAGGCTGTGTAAAGCACCGCAAGGTGTTTTTACCGAAGACAGCAGGTGCATATTTGCCCAACGATTTCTTTGACAGAAGTCGCCTGCCGAGGGAAACAGAGCTTTTCAGATTTTATCCGTGCTCAGCGCGGTGTCAATTATGAATTTGTCTGTCCGTCCTCGGTCGTGTGGAGGTAACTCATCACACTGAGCACGGGCATTTTTGTTTCCTGTGAATTTATTTTAATTTCAGAGGTGAAACTATTATGCCAAGTAAAGCAGTATTGGAGCAGAAGCAGGCTCTGGTTGCCGATCTCGCTGAAAGAATGAAGTCATCTGTTGCAGGTGTTATCGTTAATTACAGTGGTATCTCGGTTGCAGATGATACAAAGCTCCGTAAGCAGCTTCGTGAAGCAGGTGTTGTCTACACTGTAGCAAAGAACACCCTCATTAAGCGCGCTGCAGCTGAAGCAGGTGTCGAGATTGATGACGCAGTTCTCAACGGTACAACTGCTATCGCAACATGTGACAGCGACTACATCGCTGCTGCAAAGATCCTCAACGAGTACGCTGAGGGCAGCAAGACAGGCTTTGAGCTCAAAGCAGGTTTTATTGATGGTAAAGCAATGAATGTTGATGAGGTTAAGGTTCTCGCTAAGACACCTTCTAAGGAGACTCTCCTTACTCAGCTCGCATTCGGTCTTAATGCTACCATTCAGGGTCTTGCAATTGCTATCAAGGCAATCGCAGACAAGCAGTCAGAGGGCGCAGAGGCAGAAGCAGAAGCTCCTGCAGCAGAGTAATCTGACGTACATTTATTTTAATTAAATTATAATTTTTGGAGGTAAAATACCATGTCTGAGAAGATCGCAAACATTATTGAAGAAGTTAAGGCTCTCACAGTTCTCGAGCTTTCCGAGCTTGTAAAGGCTATCGAAGAAGAATTCGGCGTTTCCGCTGCTGCTGCTGTTGCTGTTGCTGCTCCCGCTGCTGGCGGTGCTGCTGCTGCTGAGGAGAAGACAGAGTTCGACGTTATCCTCAAGGATGCAGGCGCAAACAAGATCGGCGTTATCAAGGTTGTTCGTGAGATCACAGGTCTCGGCCTGAAGGAAGCTAAGGCTCTCGTTGACGGCGCTCCCAGCCCGCTCAAGGAAGGCGTTTCCAAGGACGATGCAACAGCTATCGAGACAAAGCTCAAGGAAGCTGGCGCAACAGTTGAGGTTAAGTAATTTAATTTCGGCTTAATTAAAATCATCTATGAAATTTCAGCCGCCGATTGCAACTCCGCAAGGTTTTGCAATCGGCGGCTTTTTTGTGCTAAAATAAATGTCACAGTTTTGCAATTTGTCCGAATGTATATAATGAACCGGTTCGATGACCAGATTCTTTATGGCAGTGAGGTGATACAAATGTCCGACAGTGAACTGATAGCTCTGCTGAATTCCGACCCGGCGGTGGGAATACGCGTGATGGTGGATACCTATTCGTCGATGGTATATACTATCGCCTACAGCAAGTTACGCAATGTCTGCTCGACCGACGACATTGAGGAATTCGTGGGATATGTGTTTGGCGTGATATACAACAAGCGTCAAACGATTGATTTTTCGCGCGGCACGCTCAAAGGCTTCGTTTCGGGTGTGGCAAAGCAGTTGTGCATCGACGAATACAGGCGGGTTTCCCGCAATACTGCGGCGGAGATTCCCGAGGATTATGCTGAAACGGCGGCTGACAGCAGCAATATTCAAGAGGATGCAGAGCGCAGGCTGGACGAGGAGCGATTGAAGCTCGCGCTCAGAAAGCTGAATAAAACCGACCGTATGGTGCTGATAAAGCGATATTACTTCAATCAGACCTCGGTGCAGATAGCGAGAGATATGAACTCTACTGACGTGGCTGTCAGAAAGCGCATTTCCAGAGCCATAGAAAAAATGAGAAAAATTTTGACAATTGAAGACCACTGATCAAGGGGGTTAACCGATATGAAAAGAAAAATCGAAGACGGTATCAATAATTTGTCATATGATTCGGTTAAAAATGTGACGTATGATTTTGAATTGAGCGACGAGGCGAAAGAGCGTATCTATCGCAATGTGCTCAAGCGCACAGGCGTTGAGCCGAAATCTGCCGCCAAGCCCGAGCAGAATATGCAGAAGAAGCCGTTCAGAATAAATTTCAAAAAGCCCGCAGTCGCGGCGGCAGCAGTCGTGCTGGCATTGACCGTGGGAGTAGGCTCGATAGTCGGAGCGGGTGCGCTCAACAAGACGTTCGGACAGCTTTTTCATTCCTTGCCCGAGAGCAACTATAAGGATGTGCTGTTCGATATAAACCAAACCCAGACCGATAACGGCATTACCGTAACGCTTACGCAAGGCATGTGCGACGGACTTTCGCTGTATGTTATCGAGAAGGTTGAATTTGACCCGTCGGTTGTCACTCTCACAGATGAGATGTTTGACACATCGACCAATGTATACAAAGCGCCTTATTGGAGCAATGAAATTGTAGTCAACACCAAGAAAACATCTGAAATTGAGGATAATGATCTAGGTTTGGTTTCCGATTTGGAGCGCGCTTATTCAAAGCTGTTGGAGCGCGATGAACACAGCATGACATGGCTGAAGGTTTATGGGGGAGAAGACGTTACCTTAGATTTTGATTCCGATTTTTTCAAGGACGGCTCGCAGTTCACGCTTCAAAATATAAATATTAGTAATCTGCCGGGTATGGATGCAGAAGATTATAAGTGCAGCTTTGAATTTACGTTTTACATCAAGCTGTGTGAACCTGTGACATATACTTTGCCCGAGGAAGTTTACACCTATAATGAAAGTCTCAGAAAGGAAGCATTGGACAACGCTCCAGATTTGTATATCAATCCATGGTATATGCGATTTTCGGCGGGCGGCTTTACAGGTAAGATTCTAGATACGAGCTTGAAGGGTGACAAAACGGTAATTGAAATAACACTTAACGACGGCACTGTATACAATGAGAAAAATGGTATCGACGTGGGCGGAAATCCTTTCATAGAGGAGGATTTGTTCGGCGAGGATTACAACTCAGCCGGTGAGATATACTGCACCTTTGATACTGAGGTGGATGTGACCAACATCAAGTCGATCAAGCTGTACGGCTATGAATTGAAAAAGGGTTTTGTTGCGATAAGCAAGAATGTCAGAATTGCAGACGGAGATGCAAACAAAATGAATTTGCCCGCAACATCGCCTGTCGAATTTCCTGATGAAGAGATTGAAATTCTTTTTACATTAGGAAATAAGAGTGACTCTTATTATAAAGAATATGGTTCATTCAAATACAAGATAAACAGCGTAAGCATTTACGATAATTTGTATGCCACAGGTGTAAAATCCAGTGATATTAG
>JBGUUF010000351.1:0-2187 GCA_045133435.1 Acutalibacteraceae bacterium | reverse complement strand
ACCCCTTTCTTTGCGCATGGCTTCTAAGTTGTTTTTCTAGTGATAAATCAGCCTCCTTTATAAAATGTAAAGTTGATTTGACATATGCGGGTAAAAAAATAATTAATTATTCAGTTGATGATCATACTTCGATAGTTTATCTATTGAAGTATGATGTAAAACTCGCTTTACATTTGTATGATAACACACAGATATTCAAATGTCAAGTTAATTTTACATTTTTTTGATGAATTTCTTCAATTCGACATTTGTTGACAAGCTGTTGATAATTTGATATGCTTATATTAGTAAAGTATACTGAACTTTTTACAGATATGAGGTTATTTTTATGAGATATGTATTTATTGCCAATCCTAAAGCAGGCGCAAAGAGCGGATATGCCAAATACAAGGGCAGAATTTCCGCCGCATGCGAGAAAATCGGCGTGGAATACAAATTCCTGCTCACCGAGAAAGAGTCGGATATGATAGAATTCCCGCGCGCGGAAGGCTCGGTCGGCGACGATGTGCGTATAATCATACTGGGCGGCGACGGAGCATTATGCCTTGCCGCGACGGGTATTGCGAGCATGGAAAATGTCGAGCTGGGCTGCATTCCATGCGGCTCGGGCAATGACTATGTGCGCACATTCGGCGGTACGAAGGGATTTTTGGACATCGAAAATTATCTGACCGCGCCGTCGAGATATGTTGACGCGATAAAAACGGGGCATCTGACCTCGATAAATCTGTGCTCAATGGGACTTGACGCTATCATCTGCGACCGCACCAACCGCATGAAACGCGCAAAAAAATTCCTCGGCGCGGGAACATACACACTTTCGGTATTGATTTCCATGCTGGGTAGGGTGTATAATTCTTTGAGAATCACAATTGACGATGAATATGTCTACGAGGGCAAGTTTATATTTTCGCTCGCGGCTTCGGGGCAGTATTACGGCGGCGGCTATCACGGTGCGCCGACGGCTGACCCGTCGGACGGTCTGCTGGATTTTGTCATGGTGCGCAGGGTGTCCAAGCTGAGAATGCTGACGCTGATAGGCGATTACAAGAGCGGCAAATACATAAATTCTCCCAGATTCAAGGACATACTCATTACGCATCGCGGCAGAAAAATGAAGATCGAATGTGACCGCCCCGCCGTTGTCAACATAGACGGCGAGTGTTTCGATCTAAATGAAGTGACCTTCGAGGTCATGCCGCGCGCTGTCAGATTCATTGTAAATGACGCAAAGTAATTTTATTATGCCGCGTCAAAATTTATTTGAAAAGAAGATGTAAAGCATTGGAAAGCTATTTGAGAGTATACGCTGAGGTTGATTTAGAGGCAATCGGACACAACATAAACGAGGTCAGAAAAAATGTCGGCAATGACGTAAAGATCTGCGCCGTAATTAAGGCAAATGCGTACGGTCACGGCGCGATACAGGTGGGGCATTATCTGGAAAGTATGGTGGAATATTTTGCCGTCGCCACAGTCGAAGAGGCAATAGAGCTGCGCGAATCCGGCATCACTCTGCCTATTTTGATATTGGCATACACCTCGCCCAGCCAGTATGACGACATTGTGAAATACGACATAACTCAGACTATTTATTCCTATGATACAGCCGAGCTGCTCGACAAGGCGGCTCAGCGTGCGGGCAAGACTGCAAAAATACACGTCGCGCTCGACACGGGAATGACGCGCATCGGCTTTGTTATGACCGAGGAAAGCATTGACGAGATAGAAAAAATCAGCCGCCTGGAGCATGCGGAATTAGAGGGCATGTTCACTCACTTTGCGTGCGCTGATATGTACGACAAGACGCACACAAAAATGCAGATGGAGCGTTACGATTGGGTGTGCGCGGAGCTTGACAAGCGCGGCGTTGAGATACCGATAAAGCACGTCTGCAACAGCGCGGGAATCATGGAATTCGACAGCCATCGCTTCCAGATGGTGCGCTCGGGAATCATTACCTACGGACTTTATCCGTCGGATGAGGTGGACAAAACTGCGTTGGAATTGAAGCCTGCGATGACCTTCAAGAGCCACGTTATCAATGTAAAGACGGTGGATGCAGGGCATGGCGTCAGCTACGGCGCGACCTATGTGACCGAGCGACCCACCAAAATCGCTACGGTGTCGGTGGGATATGCCGACGGTTACCCGCGCTCGCTCTCAAACAAGGGCAGAGTGCTGATT
>JBGUUF010000350.1:0-2051 GCA_045133435.1 Acutalibacteraceae bacterium | reverse complement strand
ATTGTTCCAAATTCTTCCGCTATAATAACACTCGCAAGGTCGTTCAAGCGAGTGCATGATTCAGAAATGATTTGCACTGCGGTGCGCGTGGTCTTCCAAAAGCGTATGTCCGAACGGCGATTGCTCACATTGGCTACGAAGTTTTCGTAGGAGGTTCAAATCCTCCGCAATGGCACACTTTTTAGTGAGCGGGTTCAAATCCCGCACTTGGAACTCTCAAAAGGTTCACCAGTTTGAAAGATTGGCTACTATCACAACAAAGGCAAGCTATCCGTTCACGCGGGTTTGACGAGGGATCTATCTCTCCGACAATCCAACGTGAAGCGCGCTGTTCGCTCTGCCGACAGAGGGATACCGCATTTCGACACATCTCACCAAAGAATATCGACACACAGATATTCTTCCGTCCGATGCCTTGAATCGCTCAACTCTATTGCCGCAAGCAGTGTGCAGGATAATTGCCGACGCATTTTATTTCATCCGAAAAGGAGTTTGATACATATGAAAACAATAATCAACGAAAATCAGCGCGGTTTGCTTTTTAAGAACGGTAAATTGGTTAAATTGCTCGGCGCGGGCAAGCACTATACCTTCGGCGACGGCCAGATCGAGATTCTTTCCATAACCGAGCCTGTGCATTCGGAAAACTGTACTCTTGAAACTCTCCTTAAAAACGAGGACATCGCGGCATGCACACAGAGCATTGAGGTAAGCGACAGCGAAATAGCCCTCCGCTTCACCGATGGCATTTTTGCCGAATGTCTGAAGCGCGGCAGATACGCATTTTGGAATATAGACAAACAGCATACCTTCAAGGTTATCGACATCACTTCGCCCGAGGTGCCCGATGACATTTCCGTTCAGATTTTGATGAAAATGTCTTCCACAGTCTATACCTTCTACGACATCAGCGAATTCCAGAAGGGGCTGTTGTATTACGACAACAAATTCGTCAAGCTGCTCGATTCGGGCAGATATTTCTTCTGGCGCAACAATGTCAACGTGAAAGTCCGCACGCTTGACACTCGCTTGAAACAGATAAGCATTACCGGTCAGGAAATTCTGACCTCTGATAAAGTTTCGCTGAGAATAAGCTGTGTCTGCAACTGCCGAATCAAGGACTACATCCGCGCGGTCAACGATGTTGACGATTACGAGGAACAGCTCCACGTTGCGGCACAGCTCGCCATGCGCGAGTATGTCGGCAGATACACGCTGGACGAAATTTTGGAGAACAAGGAAAAATTCTCGGAGTTTTTGCTGGATGCTCTCCGCAAAAAGGGCGAAGAGATTTTCGTTGAGATCACCGAAGCGGGAATTAAGGATATAATTCTCCCCGGCGAGATCCGCGAGATAATGAACACTGTGCTTGTGGCGCAGAAACGTGCACAGGCCAATGTGATAACCCGCCGCGAGGAGGTCGCCTCCACCCGCTCGCTGTTGAATACAGCCAAGCTGATGGACGAAAATGCGACACTCTACAAGCTCAAGGAGCTGGAGTATTTGGAGAGGATTTGTGAGAATGTCGGCAATATCAATGTGAATGGCAACGGGGATATTGTTTCACAACTCACAAAAATAATCTCAGGAAAGGAATAGCGTGAGTAATGAAAGAAATTACAGGGGCATTTTCCTCCGCGAAGATCTTCACCGACGTGGTGGAGGAAAATGCCATTGAACAGATACAGACATTATGCAATCAGCCGTTTACCGAAAGCTGCAAGATTCGCGTGATGCCCGACGCACATTCCGGCAAAGGATGCGTGATTGGCTTTACCGCCAACCTGAGCGAAAAGGTCGTGCCGAACATCGTTGGCGTTGACATCGGCTGCGGAATGCTGACTGTCGAGCTGGGCAATATTGAAATCGACTATCAGATTCTTGACAACATCATACGCACCTACATTCCCTGCGGCAAGAGGGTGCATGAGGGGCGGATAGTCCGTTACCCTCAATTACAGAACCTGCGCTGCTACCGCGCTCTTAAAGACACCAAGCGCATTGAACGCAGTCTCGGCACACTTGGCGGCGGCAATCACTTCATCGAAATC
>JBGUUF010000349.1:0-1697 GCA_045133435.1 Acutalibacteraceae bacterium | reverse complement strand
AAAATGCTGCCGAGAATACAGAGAAGGCTGAGAAGGTTGTGCAGCAGCCTGCTTCGGACTCCGGCAATAAAAAGAATAAGAAAAAGTCCGCCAAGGGCAAGGTGATCACTGTTCTGGTTCTGATGCTGGTGATCATCGTCGGAGCTGTGTGGGCAGGCTATGCGAATTTCGCTTTGATAGGCGATATATCAGGCGTGTATAAAATTTATTCCCGCAGTGTGTCCGAGGTTGACCTCAGCGGCAGCGATATAACCGATTTTTCGGGGCTTGGCAGACTTGATAAGGCTAAGACGATCGACCTGACCAATACATCTGTCGATGATCTGTCGGTGCTTTATGACTGCGAATCGCTCGAAACTGTCATTATGTATGACAAGGTACTGCCCGCAAAGCAGTGCGTCGAATTTTACGATTTCTTCCCGAACGCTACATTGATATGCAGCATTGATGTGAACGGGGAGGTCTACAACTCACGCGTTGAGCAGGCGACAGTCAGCGGCAGTGACTTGAGCGACAGCTCGGTAAGGCTGTTTGCCGCTTTGAAGAACCTGAAAAACCTCGATGTGAGCAAGTGCGAGGTTTCCGATAATACATATGATTATCTCAAGAGCAAGCTGACCGAGTGCGATATTCTGCGCAATGTGGATTTCAACGGCAGCGAGTACCGCAATGATGTAACGACTGTCACGATGACCTCAAAAACCTCCGAGGATGAAGTGGAGAGACTTAAATATTTCCCGTCACTCGAACTGGTGGATGCCCGTGAATGCGATAATACCGAGCTGGTGGACAAGGTCGCGGAGCTTTATCCTGATGTCGATATAAATCGTTCCATGACTTTCCTCGGCGTTAAGGTGGGTACAGCGGACGAGCTGATAGATCTGCGCGGAAATAAGTATACTTTGGATGAAGTCAAGACTGCGCTGGATGAGAATTTGAAAAATTTCACCAGACTGAAAAAGATAGACATGTGCGGCTGCGGTCTTACTAATACCGAAATGGAGGAGCTTACCAACACTTATCCCGATATAAAATTCGTTTGGATAGTCAAGTTCCACCGTTGGAAAGTCCGCACTGACGCAGTAGTGTTCTCGGCGCTCAACAGCAACAACGAGGAGATTTATGATGAAAAAGATTATGCCCCGCTGTTGAAATATTGCACCGACCTCATTGCTCTTGATCTCGGTCACAGCCTTATCAAGGACATATCGAGCGTCGCAAATATGAAGAATCTGCGCGCGATCATTCTGACCGATAACAAGATAACCGATATTTCGGCGTTTGCAGAGCTTAAAGACCTCGAATTTATCGAGATGAATATAAACCGTGTCAAGACGGTTGAGCCGTTGAAGGACCTCACAAACCTGAAATACGTCAATCTCTGGTCCAGCAAGTCTGCTACCGACCTGTCGTATCTTTACAATCACGAAAATCTGCTCATCACTATATTCCACAGAACGGTTTCGACAGAGGAGCGTCAGCGATTCAGAGAGTCGAACCCGAATTGTGATGCATACTTTGTCGTGGATTCCGAAAAAATCACCACCAACAAGGCATGGCGTTCAAATCCCTACCGCATTGACCTCAAGAAGGCTTTCTCAAACTGGAAAAAGGTCGTTGGATGGAGTGAGGAAACCGGCTATATCTTCGACGAAAATACCGATCAGTACAGCATTACATAACGTAAAAAACCGATG
>JBGUUF010000348.1:0-2461 GCA_045133435.1 Acutalibacteraceae bacterium | reverse complement strand
ATTCGGAAATAACAGCGAGTGAGTAAGCGAGCTGTTCCTGAGTGCGGAACATATCGAATGTAAGCATTGTGTTGTCTATGATACTTGTGGTATTCGTGCAGAAAATGTCGATAACTTCTCTCAAGCTGTAGTCGTCGGCATCGACCTCCTGCTTGTAGAGAACAAAGCCTGTGAGCGTGCCTTTGCTGTAGAATTTCATAACGATGAAACCTTCTCTGACCTCGGCCACGCTAGAGGCATCGCGCACGAACTTCTGGAATTTGAATCTTGCGTTGTTGAATTCAAAGCCGATCTCGTCACCCAAATCACGGCATACATTATTTGGGGTGCCGATAGAATCAACCGTGTAGTATTCCTCTCCGACCAGCAATCCTACCACACCTGCCGGTGCTTCAGTGAGGTGGAGCATTGACATAAGACCGTCTGAAATGCTGTTTGCGATGAGGGAGGCAAGCGAGTGCATATCTCTCGTGCCCATCAAAGTCTGAGTCTGCTTCATAACAAGCTGGATACCGTCAGTCATACGACCGATTTCCTTTGAATTGTCGATGGCGTAATCGAAAATATCCGATGACTTGTTGATGACCTGCCAACCGACCATAGCGATAACAAGGAATATAATCACTCTGGGCAGTGCGCCGTAGAGCATTGCAGCTTTGACATCACGCAGCGGGTCGTCAACGATAACCAGCAGCTTGCATGCAATAAGATGACCGATAATGATTGAAAGCGATGTGAATTTTATCGTAATGTCCAGCAGCTTTTTGTCAAAATAGATCAAGCTTATTACAAGCGGCAGCAGCCATATCATCATAACATGATACGAAAGCACCGAGTAAAGCAGCAGTGATATGGCCAACACTATAGCCACAAGGAAATATTTTACCCATTTTTTCTTGCGGCGCAGAATAAACACCACAATAAAAGGAAGCAGGAACAATACTGCGGCGGTAATACACGTCACACGCATTATTGTAATATCAATAACAAATATGCCCCATTCGTTAAGTCCGAGGCAAAGCATTGTAACCAAGCTTGCAAAAAGGCTGACCAAGCTGAAAAGACGGTTTGCCTTTTGTTCATTTTCACTTATAAGGTCTGCTCGCGTCAAATTTATCCCGAGGTTGCCGTGAACCTTCTTGGATTTTTTCTTATCTTTTTTTGCCATAAGCAATAAGACCTCCCGATCAAAAAATAAATAATAATCCTTATAAAATCCCGTTTATATAAATTATACCATATTTGATTAAAATTGCAACTGAATTTTTATTTTTTTTAGTAAATTCACAAACAAATATTACCAAATCCGAGGTTGACATTTACATAAAAAAGATTTATCATATCTTATAAATAATCTACAAAAACAAGGTGGCTGTAAATTTTATGAAAAAAATAAATTTCATCGCACTCGCCGGCGCAATGCTCTGTGCAGTGCTGATGCTCGCTTCGTGCGGCGGAAATTCCTCTGATAATGTCTTGAATTCGGACACTTCGCAGGTCTCGTCGGAGGTCAGGCTGACCGCAGAGGAATCTGTAACACTCACGGCAGGCGAACAGGAGGTCACGGACTGCTTCGTTCTCAAATCGCTCTGGTACGGCGAGAAATTCGAGGATAAATCCAGCCTTAATCAGTTTATGATCGAAAAGTACATGTCGGACGACAGCGTGATTCCCCAGACCGCCGACAAAAGCACGGTAAAAATCACATTTAACGGCGGTGAAAAGCCGTCATCGGTCAAGCTGACACAGCACGCAAATACATTCAAGGCAAACACCGGTATCCCCTATCAAATCGACGAAATTGAATTGCAGCAAAACGAAAACGGCGAATATTTCTTTGAAATTGATTTTGGGTCATTCAAAATGTACTACTATCAGCTCGATTGCGAATGGGGCAACGGCAACTCAGTGCAGTATGTATTCGCACTGGAAAAATCTAAATAAATTACAAAAACGGATGAATGGTGAACACGATGCACACCATTCATCCGTTTAATTATTACACTACCTCATCAAAATAGCGACCACACATCCTTGATAGTCACTGCGATCATAAGGAGTATCAGCAGAGCGAAGCCTATGAAGTGCACTATGCCCTCTTTTTCAGGGCTTATTGGCTTTCCGCGGACCGCCTCAACCAATATAAAGAAGAGTCTGCCGCCGTCCAGCGCGGGAATCGGCAGAAGATTGAATATGCCGAGGTTCACCGTGATGAGCGCCATGAAATATATGATGTTGCTCAGTCCCGCCAAAAAGCTTTGTGCGAATCCCTGTTCGGCGACCTGACCTATCGCTGTCGCCATGCCTACCGGTCCGGACAATTCATTGAATCCCGCCTGCCCGGTGAACAGCATGACGAAGCTCGAATATATCATGCGTATAAATGCCAGCGTTTCGGAAAATGTCGAGGTGATGACCGTCTTGACGCTCTTTTCCACGCGGTACACCTTGAAATCAATAG
>JBGUUF010000347.1:0-16848 GCA_045133435.1 Acutalibacteraceae bacterium | reverse complement strand
TCGGCGGGGATCTTTCTCTTGAGACTTGCCATGCCCTTGCTGCCGCCGCCCTGCTTGGAGTTGTCGAGATACTTGTCGGAGTAGCTCAAAATTTTATCCGAAGCAACAGGCTCTTCGCACTCGGAGGCCTCTGCCGATTCGGAATCGCCGAGTACCGAGCAGTTGATCTCCTTGAGATTGACAACAGCAGGCTCGACCAAGATCTTGTCGGCGTAGGTGTACGCGTCGGACAGCGCGGCTTCAAGCTCGGCGGTGTTTTCAGCCTTGCTTATACCCACACTGGAGCCGAGGTTGACTGGCTTGACTATCACAGGATAGCCGAATTTTTCCTCAACGCGGGAGACGATGCTGCCGAGGTCGGAGTAGTCCGACTGTGTAAATCTCAGACCATCCAGCACGGGAATGCCGCATTCCTTGAGCAGCACCTTTGCGACGTATTTATCCATGCAGATCGCGGAGGGAAGAACGTCACAGCCGACGAACGGAAGATTGTAGGTCTTGAGGAAGCCCTGTAATGCGCCGTCCTCGACGTTTGTGCCGTGGACGATGGGGAATGCAACGTCAATGGGAGCGATGAGCTTCTTGCCGAACATCTTCTGAGCATACGGAGCGATGTATGTTCTGGAGCCTTCGGTCACGAAGTTGACGCGCTCACACTTGCCGAGCAGCTCGGGGATGTTGCGGAATTCGTTTATGTCCTTCAGCGACTCGCCGTAGTAGAATTCGTTTTTCTTGGTGATGTAGATGGGATATATCTCATATTTTTCTGTGTTGAGATTTCTGATTGCCTGTAAAGCGGAAATAACGGAGATCTCATGCTCAACGCTCTTGCCGCCGAACAGCACGGCTAAATTGATTTTCATTGTGCAGCAACCTTTCTTATAAATAATTGTCGGGCAGATCGTTTTCGAGAAGTACGATTTTGGGCTTGTCGGTCTGCAGGCTGTAAGCCTTGCTTATGGCTTCCTTAATGCCGCTTGCGACAAATACCTTGGACAAATCGTAGTCCGTGCTTGCGATGCCGTCATATATAGGCTCGGCCTGCTTTTCTCCCACCAAAATTATAAAGTCGCAGACTTCTGCAGCATAGATGCCGAATTGGCGGTTGAGTTCGTCCTGCTTCGCGCCCAAATCTATCATACCGGGCGTGACGAGGACCTTGTAGCCGTCAAACAGCGCAAGGGTGTTCAATGCAGCCTTGCTGCCGCTGGGGTTGGAATTGTAGGCGTCGTCGATTATTGTAACACCGCCGTTTTGCGAGAGCTGAAGTCTGTGAGGCGGCGGGGTCAGCTTGTTGAGCTGTATGCGTATCTGATTGTCGGGCACGCCGAGGAATTTAGCCATAGCGATAGCGCCCGCGAGATTTACGACGTTGTGCTCGCCGATAAGACGGGTGTGCAGTCCGTCGATAGTCTCACCGTCGCCGAGGAAGGTGAATTCCGTACCGCTTTGCGACACGCTGAGATTTTCGGCGTGGTAGTCGTTGACATCAGAAATGCCGTAGGTGAAATATTTCTGGTCGGGGAGATTGTCGCGGATATAGCTGTTGTCGCCGTTGAGGAAGATAACACCCTTGTCGGCAACAGCGTCGGCAAGCTCGAATTTAGTCTTGATGATGTTTTCGATGGACTTGAATGTTTCAAGATGCTGTTCGCCCACAGCGGTCAATATGCCGTGCGTCGGGTGAACGATGTCGCAAAGCTCCTTTATTTCGCCCACACGCTTTGCGCCCATTTCGCAGATGAAAATTTCATGGGTAGGGCGAAGCTGTTCACGGATAGTTTTGACAACGCCCATCGGAGTGTTGAAGCTTTCGGGGGTCATCAGAACGTTGTATTTCGTCTTGAGAAGAGAATGGAGATAATATTTAACACTGGTCTTGCCGTAGCTGCCGGTAATGCCGATAACTACGAGGTTCGGGCACTGCGCCAGCATCTTCTTAGCGTCGTTGATGTAATACTGTCTGACCGCCTTTTCTGCGGGCATATTGATGATATTGGAGATGATGGGGAGTATCGGCGCGAAACCGAAGAGCAGTGCGAGACACATATAATTATACGGCGCAGGCACGAAGCATGCGAGCACGACAACGGCGATCTCCACCACTGCTGAAGTCTCAATAAGCCGCTTCATTCGACTGGTGTAGACGATGGGCTTCTTCGCCTTTTTGAGCGGCATGCAGAGCGGCAGAGAAATGAGCATAAGTGCCGCCAGCAGGATATAGCCGACCGTATTGTGCAGCAGGCAGACTATCGCCGCAAAAATCAAGCCGACAAAGTGAAAGGTCAGCTTGGAGTAATTCTTTTTTATCCACTTGCCCTGTTCAACAGCGCGGTATGTGTTGAGCTGAAAAATGTGGAGATTTTTCAGACATGCCAGCGACGTGCAGACTACGCACAATATCGCGCACAAAATAAATATAAAGTCCATATTATGCTCCTGTTTTTAAGAAATTTTCAAAAACGACTTAATTACCTGCTGGAAAACATACGGCTGTTCGAGGAATGAAAAATGTCCTGAGCCCTCCAGCACTACAAGTCCCGCGTCGGGGATGCTCTTTTCCATAAGCTGACCGTCGCTCAGCGGAGTGGCGGTATCCTTATCGCCCCAAATGAGCAGTGTGGGTGCTGAGATCTTCGGGAGCAGCGAGGTTAGGTCCTCATTGACCGCCAACACAAGGCTCTGACGCATTATCGGAGATGCCGCGTTATAATCGGCAGAACCCATTTTCTTGCGGAATGCATCAAGCGCATTTGGGAAGAGCTTCTTCATCAGCTTAGTTTCGAGGAACTTTCTGCCGATTTTGTAGAATCTCTGACGCGCCTTCTGCTTGAAAGTCTTTTTGGGAAGAATTCCCGCGCTGTCCACTAGCACGATCTTGCTTATTTTGAAAGGCAGATCGTCCTGCGAAGCCATCTTAATGATAACTCTGCCGCCGTAGGAGTGGCCGAGAAGTATCACCTCGTCGCAGTCGAACTGACTTATAAATGATATGGTGAATTTGGTGAAATCCGAGACGCTCCACGGCTCATGGGGTTCTTCACTGCCGCCGAAGCCGGGGAAGTCGAGGGAAACCACCGTGTATTGGGATGAAATGACCTCGGCGATATTTTTGTAAAGCTCAAGATTTGCGCCCCAGCCGTGCAAAAGGAATACATATTTGCCCGAGCCGGATACGGTGTAATTTACCCGCAAACCGTCTAATGTCATCTGCACAGTAACACGACCTATCTGTAAAAAATAAATTATGTTTTTAGTATATTCATTCCGCCGTCCCGTATGAATTTTTGAAGAAGGGCGGAATTCTGACATATTAAAAGCATTATATCACATAAACGCGTACAGGGCAACTGTCAACCCAAAAATTTTTGAAAATTTTTGCCTGTATGAAAATACAGCCGCCCGAATATCGGAAATAGATACATTCGGACGGCTGTAATTTTTTGGCAACACCGCACAAAAACAAAAGTGTTCTTTGTGCGGTGTTGCTTTATGCGGCAGAATTCACTCTGCGTGAGATTTGCGGTATTCAATGCGGTGCGCCTTGGTCGCGGTGTGCAGACGCTCCGACATAGCGATCATAATTACCAGCAGTATGGCGGCATACAGCGGGTACAGCGCAAACGAAATGTGCTCGGCGAGGTATCCGAATATCGTCGGAACTAAGCATGTGCCGATGTAAGCGCATGCCATCTGTGTTCCGATTATCGCCTGGCTCAGCTCCGGACCGAAGTTGGCAGGTGTCTCGTGGATTATCGACGGATATATCGGCGCACAGCCTATGCCGGTCACAATAAGTCCGAGCAGCAGCACCGTGTCTCCGAGCGGGAGCGCGATCATAATCAGTCCGACAGCGATGAGCGCCTGACCCATGCGTATCATATTCTGCTCGTTGACCTTGAGGGTGATAAATCCGCTGGCGAATCGCCCTGCGGTAATGCCGATATAGAAAAGGCTTGCCCATTCGGTTGCCTGCTGTGCAGGAATTCCGCGGAAAAGTGTGCAGTAGCTTGCCGCCCACATCGCCATTGTAGTTTCCAGCGCACAGTAGCAGAAGAAACAAAGGCAGACAGCCTTGACGCCCGGTTTATTGATAAATTCCTTGATGGGGTGATGGGCGGTGGATCGTTCGCTGTTGTCGTGGTTTTCCAGAGTGGTTGCTTCGTTCTTTTTCCACAGCGGCAGGCTGATGAAGATTATCAGCGTAAGCACGACTTGAAGCATGGAAATTATGCGGTAGCCGTCGTTCCATGTGCTGTGAGCGAGAGCCTGACCCATTATCATAGGACCTATGCTGCATCCCACGCCCCACATGCAGTGCAGCCAGCTCATGTGACGCGCCTTGTAGTGCAGGGCAACGTAATTGTTGAGCACCGCGTCAACGCTTCCCGCGCCCAGACCGTAGGGCACGGCGATAATGCAGAGCATGATGAACGAGCGGCTTATTGAGAAGCCGAACAGCGCCAAGGCGGTGAGCATTACGCTGAATGCAGTGACCTTGCCCGCGCCGAATCTGTGATAGAGACGGTCGCTGGCGAGGCTGGAGACTACTGTTCCCGCCGAGATGATCATGGATATGATTCCCGCCCATGATACCGACGCGCCGAGTTCCTGATACATATTAGGCCAAGCCGCGCCGAGTAGTGCGTCAGGTAATCCGAGACTGATAAACGCAAGATAGATGACAGGTAAGAGTAATGAAGCCATAGAAAAATAACCTCCTGAAAATGTAGACTTGCGAAAAATACCTACAATGGGTTTCCAAAAGGGGACACAGCCATTCAAAGAATGGCTGTTAGCTCCTTTGGCGGGGTCGAGGGGCAGCGCCCTCGCGGGTGCAGGGCAGAGCCCTGCAAAACCAAAGTGAAAAACAAAACTAAAATCGGAAAATAAGCAAAGCGAAGCGCAGCTTCGCATAATAAAAAACCAACAATGAAAAATCGGAGATTTTTCGAGTGGACGATACCCAAAGACTGCAAAAGACAGTAAAAAGTAGGAAGAAACGCCCACTGCTCACGGCTGATATAATAACATAAAATAATCCTTGCTTCTGTAATAAAAGCGAATTATAATATAATAAAAGCGACAAAACGGGAGGATTTTCCATGTTTGATTTAAGCTGTTCGGTGACGGATGAGCGGGGGCATGAATTGCAGATACACGGCACCGCCGATTTTCCATGCGCGGCATATAATTCGGTGTCGGGGGATTATCCGTGGCATTGGCACGATGAGTTGGAGGTGTCGTATGTTGTCGAGGGACCTTTGCTCTGCGCGGTGGGAAGTCAGCGCTGGCTGCTTCAGAGCGGTGACGGGCTGTTTATCAATTCCGCTGTGCCGCATGCTGTGTTTGCCTGCGACGGACGTGACTATAAAGAAAGCGACATGGTGTTTCACCCGCGTCTGCTTTATGGCAGTACCGACAGCGTTATTTGGAGCAAGTATTTCCGACCGCTGCTCCGATGCACGGCATTACAGGGAATGCCGCTGAGAAGCGACGTTCCGTGGCAGAGGGAGGCGGCGGAATTAATTCTGCAAGCGCATACTGCCTGCGCGGAGCAGTCGGGGGCGTATGAAATCCAAGCGCGGGAACTGCTCACCTGCGTCTGCCTTGCGATACACGAGCACTGCATAGACAGTATCGCTCTGCATGACGGCAAAATGCAGCAGCGCACCGAGCGGGTGAAGATAATAATGGATCACATCCAGTCCCATTACGGTGAGAAAATCACCCTCCAACAGCTTGCCGATAGGGTGCATGTCTGCGGCAGAGAGTGCCAGCGCGAATTCAAGAGCATTATCGGTCTGACGCCGATGCAGTATCTCGGGCAGCTGCGATTGTCCGAGGCGGCGCGAATGCTGCGGGAGGACGATTCGGTCGACCTGAGCATTACCGACATATGCTGCGCCTGCGGATTCCAAAGTCCTAGCCATTTTGCAAAGGAATTCAAAGAAAAATACGGCGTTACACCGCAGAAATATCGCAAGGGATGATTTTGATGTTGCAAAACCGCTCTTGATGTGTTAAAATTTACCTTAGGGAATGAGGTTCTCCCTTGACACTGCAATTTATTGTAATGTCTGCGGCAATCAACGAACGACTTGCCGTAAACCGCTTTAACAATTTTTCAAATTGACAATTTTGTAAATTGTAAGCTGATGACTTCTGTGATTTTATTGATCGCAGGAGCATCAGCTTTTTTGCTTCTGCGAAAAGGAGAAATGTTTGCTATGTTGTTAAGTTTTGCCCTAATATTCCTGTGCGGCATACTGCTCGGCGGTGTCTTTGAAAAATTAAAACTGCCCCGCCTGCTTGGGATGCTGTTGGTTGGAATCGCCCTCGGTCCACACGCGCTGAATTTAATTGATCGGTCGGTGCTGTCTATCTCCGCTGATCTGCGACAAATCGCACTTATCATTATATTGGCGCGGGCGGGGCTGAATCTCGACACGGCGGATTTAAAGAAGGTCGGACGCCCCGCGATGCTCATGTGCTTCGTCCCCGCCAGCTTTGAAATTGCGGGAATGCTGTTGCTCGCACCCAAAATTCTCGGTATAAGCCTAATAGAAGCCGCAGTGCTGGGCACAGTGATCGCGGCAGTTTCGCCCGCTGTGGTCGTGCCGAAAATGCTCAAGCTCATGGACGAGGGCTACGGTACGGACAAGGGAATACCGCAATTGATACTCGCGGGCGCGTCGGTTGACGACGTTTTCGTGATCGTGCTGTTTACGTCGTGCACGGGACTTGCGTCAAGCGGGAGTTTTTCCGCGCTGAACTTGATGAGAATACCCACCGCGATAATTTTGGGCATACTCGGGGGAATAATCTGCGGACTTGCGCTGAAATTTGTGTTTCAAAAGGCGAAAATCCGCGACAGTCTGAAAATTCTCGTAATGCTGAGCGCGGCATTTCTGCTGGTCACGCTTGAGAATTCTGTCAAGGGTGCAGTTGGATTCTCGGGACTGCTGGCGGTGATGAGCATGGGCATCACTTTGCGCAAATCCGTGAGCGATACCGCTGACAGACTCTCGGCTAAATTTTCAAAGCTGTGGATTGGTGCGGAGATACTGCTGTTTGTGTTGGTAGGTGCGGCGGTGGATGTTGAATATGCGCTGAAATCAGGCGCGGCTGTGGTTGCGCTGATTCTCGGAGCACTGGTGTTCCGCATGGTGGGCGTACTGGTGTGTCTTATCAAAACACCGTTCTCGCGCAAGGAGCGTGCATTCTGCATGCTGGCTTATACCCCTAAGGCGACTGTGCAGGCGGCGATAGGCTCAATTCCGCTGTCGATGGGTCTGTCCTGCGGTAATATCGTACTGACCGCTGCGGTAATAGCGATACTGATAACCGCCCCGCTGGGCGCATTTGCGATAGATGTGACGTATAAAAAATGGCTGACAAAAACCGAATAAAAGGCTAAAAATAAAAAACGCAAAGAAAACTTTGCATTTTTTTCAAAAGCCTCTTGATAAGTAAACTTGGCGATGATATAATACCGATGACAAGAAAACTTGTCAAAAGTATTTTGGAGGTTTTACTACTATGAACAAAGATGAAATTTTGAAGAAGGCAAGAGAAGAAAAGGACGAGAGAGAATTGGTCATAATCAATAAGGCTCACAGACTTGCGGCGGAGGTCGCCTCCTGCATTACCGCGATTTTGGCTCTTTATGTTGTTGTTGACGGATTTCTGCTGGAAAGCGGCAGAACATATGACCATGCATTTGTCGGCTCGGCACTGGTGGGGATCTGCTGTCTTTACTTCACCGTTCAGCAGGTCTATCAGGCGATCATGCTCAGAGATAAAAGCAAGATATTCGGCGCGATAGTCTTCGCTATGGTAACTTCCGCTACATTCGGCATTGTTGTAAACAGAATACTTTTCGGCGCATAATGTGCAGGCAATGAACCAATATGTCGCGTGTTTCGCGATAACCTCTTGACATGTGAATTTACCGGTGATATAATTATGGTGACAATAAAACTTGTCAATAATTTTTTCGGAGGTTTTTGGTTATGAACAAGGACGAAATTCTGGAAAAGAGCGGAGAAGAGAACAAAAATCAGGGTGATTACGAAAAAGACGTAACCATCAAGGCTGCCAATATCGGCGCTATCTCGGCGGCGGTGCTGTGTCTGGTGCTGTACGGCATACAGTTGTTTACGGGCAACGGCGCGGATTACGGAATTTGCGCTATCCTGTTTATGCTCCAGGCGGCAGATCACACGGTTATGGCGGTAAAGCTCAAGCGCAAAAAGAATATCATTTTTGCCGTGTTTTACATCGTTATCACAGCCGCAGCTTCCGTCGCTCACGTTCTCAACGTGCTCGGTTAAATTTGACGGAGTGATTTGTTTTGAATAAAAATGGAATTTTAGAAAAAAGTCGGAAAGAACACAAAAATTCGGTATTTTGTTTAGCTGTGCACATCATAGTGCTTGCTATGTGATCGGGTGAGCGAATGGAAGATAAATTAGTATTAAAAAACCGCCTGAAAGAGGCGCGTTCCGAACGGAAATTATCCCAGAGCCAGCTTGCCGATATGGTGGGTGTCTCCCGCAATACTATCAGTTCGATAGAGACGGGGCAGTTTAACCCCACCGCCAAGCTTGCGCTTATCCTTTGCATTGCGCTGGACAAAAAATTTGAGGACCTGTTTTATTTCGACTGACAAATAAAAATGCTGACATCAGTTGTTTTGATGTCAGCATTTTTTGTATGTTATTGGTTTCTGAGATTTGCGATTGGCTCGATCTCGTAGCCGACAGACCTTGCATAATCAATGAAATCGCCCAGCACCTCAGCATTTGCCTTGCATTCTACATGCAGGAGGTAAATCGCGCCGGGGTGAAGGTTGCTGGTCAGATTGCGGTATGCCTGTGCTGTGCTTACCTTTGCACTGCCGTAATCGTTGTAGGTGTAGCTCCAGAATATCGAGGTGTAGCCGCGGCTATATACATAATTCAGACCCTTGATGGAGAGATTGCCGTAAGGATAGCTGAAAAATTTAGCCTCGTAATTATAATTTTCAAGGAGATAATCTTCAACCAAGTCGATCTCCGTCTTCATTTTGCTATCGGAAATGTTGCAAAGCGAAGTGTTGTGTGCCGTGTGATTGCCAACAACATGTCCCTCGTCGATTATGCGGTTCATATTCTGCTGTTTATACGTTACACTGTTCAGCGTGACGAAGAATCCTGCCTTTACATCTTTTTCTTTGAGTGTATCCAGCACCGTGTTCACGGTGTCTGTGGCATATCCGTAGCTGAAGTTGAGATAGATCACATTGCGCTCAGTATCACCGACGAAGTGTGCATCCATTGCTCCGTATTTAGTATTTTCTTTTATTGATGAGATAGGCTTCTGAAGCGCCTTGTTTTTGAACGACCAATTGCGTCTAGAACCCGAAATAGTTGTATTTACGGTGACTTTCTTATAATCTGAGAGCGCACCCTCGATCTGACGGTTGCCCACAAACTTGTAGCCGCATACCTTGTAATAGTATGTGCGTCCTGCGGATACATCCGTGTCGGAATAGAAATAGTATTCCGATGTGCCAATCAACGTGTATTCGCCGTTAGCTGAATCAGAGCGATAGAAATTGTATCCCTCTGCGCCTGCAACCGAGCAGCCTTCGATATAGACCGAGGAGTAGCCGATGGACTGTGCCGAGGAGAGCCTTGCTTGGGGAATGACCGGCACGGCAGACATTATGCCGCTGTAGTCGGAGTATCCCGTCTCGCCGTTGACCGTTTTATATGCGCTTATTTTGAAGTAATATCTTGTGCCTGTGTCTAGCCCGCTTGCAGTGAATGTGTATGTGCGGTAGTTGACCGAGCCTATCTGCTGATAATCGCCGTTTTCCTCCGTACTGCGGTATACGGCATATCCGCTCGCGTCGCTTACTTTATTCCATCTGATGGCGATGGAATCCCCGCCGGTCGAATATGCTTTGCTGATAGCGGGAGCCTGCAGTGTGCAGGTCTGTGCTGCGGCTTCGGAGCAGTCGGTTACGATGCTGCCTCTGACCGATGCCAGCTTGTAGGCATAGACCTTGCCGGGAATAGTGTTTGAATCGGTGTATTTGCCGGTTATCGCAGCGATCTTAGTGAATTCTCCGCCGTCTGTTGAGCGGTAAAGGTCGTACTTGTAAGCACCGCTCACTTTGGTGAAGGATACCTTCATGGTGCCGTTAGCATTGGCTGTGATGACAGGTGTTGAGGGAGCATGCAGATATGTCGCGCCCGAAATTATTTCGGAATCCTCTGCGCATATCGCTTTGTAGCCTGCTTTATTGTAGGAAACCACCTTATAATAATAGGTCACGCCCAGCTTACGGCTGGAATGCAGCATTGAGGTGGTGGTATTGCGGGTGATGTTCTTAGCAAGGCTGTATTTGCCGTCGGGAGAGCTTGACCAATAGACATAATAGCCGCTTGCCTCCTCGACCTTGTCCCATGATACGGAAAGCTGATTGTAAGCCGGGCATGTCACCTTGACATTCTGAACAGCGGCTGGCGGATCAACATGTGTCATACCCGAAATGATTTCGGAAGCATCTGCAAGTATTGCCTTGGAGCCTGCCTTGTTGTATGAACACACCTTGTAATAATACATTCTCTCATAGGTGCGACCTGAGTGCACAAATTCTGTGACATTGCCGCGAGTGATGTTCTTGGCAAGGCTGTATTTGCCGTCGGGCTCAGTAGCGCAGTAGATATAATAACCTGCGGCGCCATCGACTTGATCCCATGCGATAGTGAGCTTGTTGTAGTCGGTGCATGTGACGCTGACGTTTTCGACTGCGGCGGGCGGGTCAACATGCGTCATGCCCGAAACTATCTCAGAATCGGGTGAGAATACCTTCTTGCCGTTGACCACCTCATATGATGTTATTTTGTAATAGTAGGTTTTTTCATAGGAGCGGGAAGCGTGGATGTACTCTGTAACATCGCCGCCTGTGACGTACTTGACGATGCTGTATTTGCCGTTTTCGGAGTTAGCGCAGTACAGATAGTAACCCGCCGCGCCGTTTACTTTGTTCCATGATATCTTCAGCTTGTTGTAGCTTTCGCTGGTCACCGACAGACCTGTGGGAATGGAGGAATCTGCGGAAGCGGCAGTGGTTGTGGTAGTAGTCTGCTCACTTGAAGCTCCGTTTTTGGCAAGCTCCGAAGCTGTGACCGACAATGCTTCAAAATCATACTGATTGCGCTGAGCGAAAGTATCCGCCGCGCTGTCAACCGCACCTTTTATAATGAAGCCTTCCTTGCAGTCAACGAAGGCGCTGTCGCTGATTTGAGTGACACTCTGCGGAATGGTCACTTCACTGAGGTCGGAGAAAGACACAAAAGCGTTGTCTCCCAGCGATTTGATACCGTCCCCGACAACGATCTTCTCGGTGGAATCGCTGTACTGCCCCCACGGAGCGCTGACCTGCTCGGTGTAATCCGGCATTTCAACGTCACCGCTGAGGGTGAGCGTGTTTTCCTTTTGGTCAAATTCAAAGGCGATCTCTTCGCGCGATACCTCTGCTGCAAATGACGACAATATGTTATCGCCGATAACGGACGACTGCATGATGCTGACGCAGAACGATGCGGCGAGAGTAGTTATCAAACCGATGGACACAAATTTATTAAACCTATGTTTGCTTTTCCCTTTCATTTATATTACCTCCTGAAAACAAGCTTTGTGTCATATCTGTACAATTAGCTTGTAGGTTTTACATATTATTCATTATACCATCGAGTTAGCATTGTGTCAACATATCTAATGGTTATTTTAGGATGCTGTCGAAAAAATAATGGTCATTTTTATTATAAAATGTTATATAATCATTTGATTTATTTGTATTTTAATGGTATAATCATTTCTAAAATGAGATTATTGCCTTGATTTTTTGAAAGAGGGAGGTATAAGGCTGATTATGAATTATGTTGACAGAAAGAAAATAGGGATAGAATTACTTTTTGCTTCGATGTCTGCGGTGACATCGCGGCAGAACGAGATAACCCCGATGGAGACGGTGGAGCGGCTTTGCGACCAGCCGCACCGCATGCGCAAAAAATTTGCGTCGCTGATAAATTCGGGTGTCAGGACACTCACCAAGGAACCGTCCATTGACGTTGAGAGCTATCTCAATGAGGACATAAAGGAGCTGGCGCAGTATCCCGTCACCGCCGATACGATGGAACGGCTGCTGCCGTTTTTTGAGTGGCTCATGGAGATACAGCGGCAGAATGCGCTGGAAATGGATAAAAGCCGATATTTGCTGAATGACGCTGCCTCTCACATGGACAGAGCTTCGGGAGGTTTCCTGCGAGCCTACTCGAATCTTTTGGGGCAGAGTCCCTCGTTCGTGCAATGCGGCGACAGCATAGTTATGCATGCAAATGACCATATCTGGGGTCGAGCGAGCCTTGTGTTTCCTGATGTGAAAATGAAATTCAGCGGGACATTTCCGCTCATCGGACATCTTTTCTGGATAGATGCCGAGTACCGTGACGGTCGTTATTTTTTCAGCTTTTTGATGAATGTTGAGTTCGGAAGTGCCGATCAGCATCAACGCGCGCTTCAGGACAGAAACTGGGTAAGGCTCAGCTTCGAGTCAGCCTGTCCGCACATGGAATTTATCACGACGGATTACGGCAGAGCGCTTGCCGCCGCAGGCAAGTGCGGACATAGTTTCATCGACGAGTGGAGCAGCGGTGTATTATATAAGGAAAGTGTGGTAGGCGCAAACTCGCTGTCCGATAAGGAAAAAGAACTGCTTCCTATAGCGCATGTGTTCAGGCTCGCCTATCAGATAGCTGAGGTGGCCGAGGCGGGGGAGCTCAGCGGACACGAACAACTGAGCCTTCCCGAAAAGGTGACTGACATCCTCGCAAACCGCTATAACTTCAGCCGCGTTGAGACGCTCTTTAAGAGTGCGGGCGAGGAGGAGTTGTATAATAAACTGAGCGATGCCGTCACTGCGTGGTCATGCTCGGATGCCGATGAAACCAGCCGCCATATGTATGAATTTTCCATGCTGCTGTACCAAAAGGAAAAGTCCGACACGCTGCGCCCGCTGTATAAAAAAATAATCGCGCTGATGCGCGAGTGCACCGCCGAATTCGACGGCAGAAGTCCGCTCTTCGGCACATATCCCGAAGCAAAAGATAAAATGCGGGATTTGATCGAGCCTGAGATAAAAGCGATGGGTTTTGACGGCGCATATCCGCATTATCGCCGCCGCCGCGGCAAAAAGGGCGAGTATATCAGCGTGCTCACGGGGGATGTCGCGGAACATCCCATCAACGGCAAAATGAGATACCGCTTCGAGCTTTCTGCCGCAGTGAAAAAGCTGAAAAAGGATGCAAACGGAACCTACCTCGCGGCGGGTATGCCCTTTGATGAGACTACCGCCGAGGACTGCCGCAGCGTGTCGGTGAAAAATGCTAAATTCGCCGAGATGGGCGGCGCATATGACGGCATGGAAGCCACGATAAATGTGGATGTGTTTGATGACGTCAGCATCGACAACGAATTTCTTGTGGACAATGCCGCCGCGCTGACAAAATTCGTCAAGGTGGCATCAAACTCGATGAATGGCAAAAAGTCGCCGCGTTGGTATAGAAAAATGCGCAGAAAGGCATTCGCTAAGCCAAAGCACCAATTCACCCTCGGGAAGGCAATGCTCAAATTTATGCCGCTGGGGCTGTATCTGACCGTGCTGATGACGGGGGCTTACCTCGTGTGCGACGAGCTGTTTGGACTCACCGAAAAGATACCTCAGCTCACGGGCAACGCGGCGATAGGCATTTCACTGGCGGCAGGAATGCTGGCGGTGGGTGTGTGCTCGGTATGTGCGGTGCGCTCTAAGAAGAAGCGCATCTGGCGATACTGATCTCAGCCGTCACAGCAGAATGTAAAGCAGTGCGAGAATGAGGCGTTCGTCAGCATCCTCGCGCAGCAGAAGAAGGATCATCACTATGAGCAGGGCGCGTTCGGAATCCTCGCCCGACAGTGACAATCCCGGCAGGATATTCTGCCGCTCATTCGGCCTGTCGGGGCATTTTTCGATTCTTTCGGGCGGAGCAGGCGGGCGCTTTTCGACGCATTCCGAAACAGGAGACTGCGGTTTTGGCTTGGGCGAGTCTTTTTCGACCGCCGCCATAGCGCGCCTCTGCATCTCCATTACGCGCCTTTCCGCGTCGCGCTGCATTTGTGCAAAGCTGTCAAATTGCTGCATCGAGAACCACCCCGGATTTTAAATAAGATAATAATGAATAGCTGATGTAAAGCGGTCGCGCCGCATCACAACTTAGTATTTTTGAGCAGAGGGATAAGGCGCATCACGGCGATTATTTTATCGGCTTCCTCCGCCTTTTTGCGGCGATCACCACTGAGATAGGGGCGCAGGGCATGGATAAGCCGCGTCATGTCGTCCTCCTCGTTCAGCTTATTGAGCAGCGGAGTTATCTTGGTGATAGCCGAGATCATGTCGGTATTTATCCCGCCCGAGCCGGAAAACGGCAATGCGGCGGCAGAGATGTCTGCGGCGGAATCTTCATCTTCCCGCTCGTTGGACGAGCCTGCCCCCGATAAAAGCGCGTCGGTGTCTATGCCGAACTGCTTTGCCGTGTCGCGCAGCTTCGCCATAGTGTCGGGGTCGCTGAGCACCGAACCCAGCAATTCTTCCAGATTATCCATAAATTTCAGACCTCCCTTTGCGCAGTTACGGCTTTTTCTTGAGCTTTTTGAGAATTTCCTGCGCCTGCGGGGTGGCGAGAATTCTGGCAGAGGCTTCCTTGTCGTTGAGAATGCTGTTTATCTTGCTGATGTCCTCGCTCGTGAGGTTTTTAAGCGCGTCGGCGAGCTTGGGATTGGCTTCGGCCGCTTTTTGAAGATTATCGGGGGACGAACCCATTTTTTCGGCGGCTTTGCGGAATATATCATTGAGAAATTCGTTTTTTTCCATAGATGTTCACTGACCTTTCACAGATGTACATTAATAAATTATGCGTGTTAAAATCGGCATATGCCATTGAAATATAAATTGCTTCCATTACATATATTATTAAAACACGCCGCATAATGTTCTTATGCGGGTAGGAGGGATTTTTTTGAAAATATTAGTTATGTCGGACAGTCACGGCAGACGTGACTTGGTCGAAAAATGCATACGCAGCCACTCTGATGCCGAGATAGTGCTGCATCTGGGCGACTGTACGGGGGATTTCTCCAATATGCGGTTTACGTTCCCCGACAGGATGTTTGTCAACGTCAGGGGCAACGGCGACTTTGACCGTGAGATACCGCTGGCTCGTGTGGAGAGCTTTGGCGGTGTTAAAATATTCATGGCTCACGGTCATACCTACGGTGTAAAATACAGCCTGAATGCCCTTATGACGGCCGCCCGCAATGAGGGAGCACAGATATGTCTCTACGGACACACCCACGAATCTTACAACAAATACCACGACGGGCTGTATGTGATGAATCCCGGCTCGCTGGCATATCCCAGAGGGATGAGCCGCGCAAGCTACGGCATTATCGAGCTGTGTCCGCAGGGGATCATGACGAATATCGTAGACATGGAGAACGTGTGGTAAGATTCGTGTAAAATAACCATAAAAAATTTACAACAATTTTTTAACTTTTTATTTACATATTCGATTAAAAGTTTTATAATATTTATATTGACAAATTTCGTTTTTATTTGTTTTTGGGATGAACTTTTGTCTATGCACAGAATTGAGGGATTTATTAAGGGATTATCACTAAAAAAGAAAGAGGGGGTTATAAAGCAATGAAGAAATCCTCATCATGCGCAGTTGAGCGGGTGCATCTTGTCAAGTGCGTGCCGCGCAGCTATGACATGAGCCGTACACATATTGTTCACAAAAGTGAAAGCCGACATGTAGATGTGATACTAAAGTGCGCTCCGAAGAAGTGGAAGAAAAAGAAAGTGCGCGTTACGGTCATAAAAAACGGCAAAAAGAAAGAGTATGTGAGGATCAGAGCCAACGCCAAGAAGGGATATATCGCGGTCAGAAAGGCTATAAATCACGAGTACGATCCCGAGCGAGAGAATATCGCGGCATTTGATGAAAAGAAAGTAATCAGATATGATAAGGTGAAAGTGGCAAATCGCGGTCTTATCCACGATATGAAGAGCCAGGTCGCGATAATGGCGAAAAAGAGCGCGGATTACATCGAAAATCAGCTCAGCGAGGAGACTGTCCGCACCGCAGATGTTCCGGCCGCTCCCGCGCCTGCACCCGTATTTGCCGTGGAGCCGAAGGTTGCACCGTCTCCGGCTGTAGAGCCTGCTGTCAAGGCACCGTCAGTCAATCCTTGCAATCCCTATGCGTCGGATTATTCCAAGCATTTTTCCAACGCTGAATTCCACGATCTCATGGATTCTTTGGAGAAATCGCTGGACGAAGCCTGCAAGAAGCACAACATAGGCTTTGCGCAGCCTGAGCCTGAGAGCGCGAGATTCGTGCAGTCGTCGGTGTCGGGTTATCCGCGAAATGAGGGCGTGAGCGTATCCGCCTCGACATATCAGCCGTGGAATGCAGCTTCTCAGCCGTCGGCAGTTTCCCCGCGCGTCGAAGAAGAGGAATACAAGCCCGTGCCTTTGTTCCCGAAGGACGAGGAAGACGAGTTCAAGCCTGTGCCGATGTCCCCGAAGGATGAGGAAGCGGAATACAAGCCTGTGCCGATGTTCCCGAAGGACGAGGAAGAGGAGTTCAAGCCTGTGCCGATGTTCCCGAAGGATGAGGAAGAGGAATACAAGCCGATAACTATGTTCCCCAAGGACGAGGAAGAGGAATACAAGCCGATAACTATGTTCCC
>JBGUUF010000346.1:0-5705 GCA_045133435.1 Acutalibacteraceae bacterium | reverse complement strand
GTCTCTGCCGTACAGAGCATATGTTCTTCGGCGAGGGCAGAATCGACGCATTCCGTGAGATGATCTGCTCCAGCACTCTTGAAGAGAGAGAAAAGGCTCTTGAGAAGATCCTCCCGATGCAGCAGGGCGACTTTGAAGCTCTTTATGAAGCTCTCGAAGGCAACCCCGTAACTATCCGCTTCCTGGATCCGCCTCTCCACGAGTTCGTTCCCACAGAGGAAGCTGACATCGCTGCTCTTGCTAAGACACAGGGCAAGACTGTTGAGGAGATCAAGAACATCATCGCTTCTCTCCACGAGTTCAACCCGATGATGGGTCACCGCGGATGCCGTCTCGCAGTAACATATCCCGAGATCGCAAAGATGCAGACAAAGGCTGTTATCCGTGCAGCTATCAACGTAAAGAAGGCACATCCCGATTGGAATGTTAAGCCGGAAATCATGATTCCGCTCGTAGGCGAAGTCAAGGAGCTCAAGTACGTTAAGAAGTTCGTTGTTGAGACAGCTGATGCAGAAATCGCTGCAGCAGGTGTTAACCTCGAATATGAAGTAGGTACAATGATCGAGATCCCGAGAGCAGCTCTCACTGCTGACGACATCGCTAAGGAAGCTGACTTCTTCTGCTTCGGTACAAACGACCTGACACAGATGACATTCGGTTTCTCACGTGATGATGCTGGTAAGTTCCTTGACGCTTACTATGATGCTAAGATCTTCGAGAACGATCCGTTTGCAAAGCTCGACCAGATCGGTGTAGGCAAGCTTATGGAAACAGCTATTAAGCTCGGCAAGCCGGTTAACAACAAGCTCCATGTAGGTATCTGCGGCGAGCACGGCGGCGATCCCTCTTCTGTTGAGTTCTGCCACAAGATCGGTCTTGACTATGTATCCTGCTCACCGTTCCGTGTGCCGATCGCAAGACTTGCAGCAGCTCAGGCAGCTATCGCTAGCAAGAAGTAATTCAATTTTTGGATTGAATTTTCGAGCGTAGGTTTGATAAAAATCTGTAGCTTGATTAAATAGAAAATCGGTATGTCGTGGCGAAATGCCGTTACATACCGATTTTTGTTTTTGTATATAAAAAAGCCATTGTTTTAATCGGAGTATCGAATTAAAACAATGGCTTTTTCTGTATTAAAATTTTAAACATCTAATCCGATAGTATCAGCAAGGCGGAATGCGGCGGAGACGTCGCCCTTGATTTTGAGACGACCGGTGGAATATGCCGCCGTGGGGGTGAGCTGATGCTTGAGCAGACGGAGCAGATACTTGGAATTTATGACCATCGTGCAAGTGCTGCTGCGATAGTCGAATGGCTGAATTTTCACTGCACCGTCGCGGACTTCCAGATAAAATTTGCCTTCACCCTCGCCTGTAATATCGAACTCATAGGAATACAGCCCGAAGCCGAAGCTCGAATAATCGTGGCCTTCCAATATTGTCTTGATTTCGTTGTAAATTTCGTCGAATTTCATAAGTTATGCATTCCTTTCTCAGCGAATAAGATAAAATCCAACAGCAGCCACCTGAGTTTGCCGCAATGCATATCGAAATTATATCCTGAATGCAAAAAACAAAGGAGATAATCCCACATCGCAGTAATTGCGGCATGCGAGAAACGCCTTTGTTTCATCCAACGGGATAAATATTCTGCTGTCTGCCAATATTATACACAAAATTATTGTCAAAGTAAATACCCTGTGCGCCAAAATTATGAAAAAAATCAAAAGAATTTTTAGCTTAGTTGTATTGATTGGAATAATGTGTTATTATTATATTCAGCATAATATAAACAGGGAGGGTGTATTTTTGAATATATCTGAAAGCAAACGAATCAACAAGGTCCCGTGGAAAAGCATGCTGATGACTGTGTTCTTTTTTGCGCTCATTGTGCGATTGGTTATAGGAATGGGGTACCTTAATTCATATGACACAGAGTGGAATATAATGTGGGGAATAGAGTTGGACGGGGGATTTTTTTCGTGCTATGCCGAAGGTGGTCTTACTTCGCTGGATTATCCTCCGCTTTACCTGTATCCGCTGTATATAGTGGGGCAGTTGATGAAAATAACCGATTTTGCGGGTTATCCGCCGTTTCGCATGCTGGCGATAAAATTCATGCCCTGCCTGATGGACAGCCTGACTTGCCTCACATTTTACAAGCTTGGTTCGCGCCGTTCCAAGGCATTGGGATTATTTGCGGCGGGAGTATGGGCGATCAATCCCGCATCAATATTCAACTGCGCGTTTTGGGGACAGACCGACTGCGTGATGATGTGTATAGCCGCACTGTTGTTCCTTGCACTCAAAGAAAAAAGAGTGGTCGCGTCGAGCGTGCTGTTCGGCGTATTGTGTACCACGAAGCTTCAGGGTTTGTATCTCACACCGATAGTCGGAATGGAACTGCTAACCATATGCTTCGGCAGTTTGAATGTAAAGCAGTTCAAGCGCGAAAATATCAATAAAAAAAATGTCATCAAGTTTTTCAAATTTATCGGCGCAGTGATAGTTACGGCGGCAGCGGTATTTTTACCGTTTATGATAGGCTCGGCATTGGCTTCCAAAGATAAGCTGGAGGGTTTCCTGCGCCCGCTGACAGTGTATGGCGGCGGTCTGGATAAATATCCGTATTGCACGATGAATGCCGATAACATTTACCGACTGTTTGGCTTGAACGGCGTAAAGGACGAATTGGAGCTGTTTCCGGGATTCAGCATATCGACGCTGAGCAAGATATTCCTCCTGCTGTCGGTCGCAATGGTAGTGGTCGTGTATCTTTTCGGCAGGCGAAAATCGCATTGGCTGGCGGGATACATTCTTATGGAATGTATATTCATGCTCACCAGCCGACAGCACGAGCGTTACCAGATATTGACTCTGATAATGCTGATGGGCGCGTTTCTCGAGATAGCCGACAGGCGGCTCCTGCCGATGTTTTCCCTCCATGCGCTTGTTATATTTGCCAATCAGGCGAGAGTGCTGAGTGCAGTGCGTGAGAAAAATGACTGGTGGGGATATTATAAAACCACTAACTCCGCTATGAATGCCATCATGCAGGACGCTATGGAGAAAGTCAGCGAAAACGGCGCAGGCTGGCTTGAATACAACAGCTTTTTCGCAGATTTGAATTCCCTGCTGAATGTGACTTTGTTCGTAATATCAATGTTATTTGTCTTGAGATATTACTTTGACAGCAAGTATGAATTGTCATTGTGCGATAGAATCAAGCATTCGATAAACAGGAATTTAAGTTCGATATAAGGGGGCAATTTTAAATTGGATGTAAAAAATAAAAGGCTGAGATTCTCGCCGCAGTTGGCGAGGTCTCCGTATACAGCTCAACCGGGGCGGTACTGGTTCGTGCTGGGAGTTGGATTTTTCACAGCATTTGCGGTAATGCTGCCGTTTATCATTTATGACAGCGGATATTTTCTCATGTACGGCGATTTTAACGTGCAGCAGTATCCGTTTTATATGCATGCCCACGATGCTATTCAGAGCGGGGAGTGGGGTTGGGATTTCAAGACCGACCTTGGCGTGAATTTCATAGGCTCATACAGCTTTTACAATCTCGGCTCGCCGTTTTTCCTGCTGACACTGCTGTTTCCGTCGTCGGCGGTACCGTATCTGATAGGTCCGCTGCTCGCGCTGAAAATAGGCTGCTGTGCCATGACGGGATATGCATACATCCGCCGATTCACCCGCATTGACGATTATGCCGTGCTGGGGGGATTGATGTATGCATTTTCGGGATTTTCGATATTCAACATGTTCTTCAACCACTTCCACGAGCCGATGGTATTTTTCCCGCTGATGCTCATTGCGTTGGAGGAATTGATGGTAAACGACTGCAAGGGTTGGTTTGCCGTGACCGTGGCGATCAACGCATTCGTGAACTACTATTTCTTCGTTGCGGAGGTATTTTTCATTATAATATATTTTTTCGTGCGGCTGGCGATGTGCAACGAGTGGAAGGTAACACCCGCAAAATTCGGCATAATCGCGTTTGAAGCCGTGTTGGGATTCCTCATGGCGGGGGTCATAGTCATCCCGTCTGTGTGGGAGGTCGCCCAAAATCCCCGTACCGAAGCGAAGCTGTACGGCTGGAATGCGCTGTTGTATTCGCAGTCGCAGCGTTATCTGAATATTATCGAGTGCTTCTTTTTCCCGCCTGACCTGCCCGCGCGACCGAATTTCACCCCCGATTCCAACACAAAATGGGGCTCAGTTGCCGCATATCTGCCGATGTTCGGCATGACAGGTGTAATAGCGTGGTTGCAGTGCCGCAAGGGGCATTGGCTGCGCAGAATGATAATAATCTGCTATTTCATGGCGTTTATACCGCTGCTCAATTCGGTTTTCCAGCTTTTCAGCGCGACATATTATGCCCGCTGGTTCTTCATGTTCACGCTGATGAACGCGCTCGCGACGGTGATGGCTCTGAGTAATGAGGACATCGACTGGGGCAGGTCGATCAAATGGTCCACAGGCATCACGCTGGCGATCGCGCTGTCTATCGGGTTAATGCTCAAGACCGAAGGCGACGAGGAAAACGGCGTTGAAGCAGTTTATGGGTTGATGGAATATCCCGACAGATTCTGGGTTTATGTGGCAATCGCCATATTGGCGTTGATGATGACCGGCGTGGCAGTCATGCATCTCAAGCAGCGCGACCGCAAGCGTGTCTATGCAGTGAGCATGGCGGGAATAATCGTGCTGTATGCCGCCACCTCGATAATATTTATCGGCACAGGCAAGACGCTTTCCTACGACAGCCGCACCTATGTGATTCCAAATGCGCTGAGCCGCGGCGAGAATATCGAGTTGGAAGGCTTGCACGACGGCGAATATCGTGTGGATTTTTATAGCGATATGGATAATATGGGCATGTTTTGGGACACGTCCTGCATACAGACATTTCATTCGATAGTGCCTTCGTCGGTGATTGATTTTTACGAGTCGATAGGCGTTCAGCGCGGAGTTGCATCGCGCCCCAGCACCGACCATTATGCTGCACGTTCTCTGCTCAGCGTGAAGTATCTTTTTGAGAACTCAAAGGATGCGGAATTCGGCAGTACAAGCGTAAAAGAGGGGCAGGTGTTAAATGCCAAAATGCCGGGCTGGTCGTATCTCAAGAGCGAAGGCGGCTACGACATCTGGCAGAACGATTGCTATATTCCCTACGGTTTCACTTATGACTACTATATTTCGCAGGAGGCTTATGAGAGCAACTTTGCCCAAAGTGACCGCGAAAAGCTTATGCTTCGCGCAATGGTGCTGAGTGACGAACAGATTGAGAAATACAGCGGAATTCTGGAGGGGCTGACAAGCGATAAGATGATGCTCACCGAGAGCACATATCTACAGGACTGCGCCGACAGAAAGGAAAATAGCAGTGAAGAATTTTCAACAGACAAGAACGGCTTTACCGCAAAGATCACACTTGACAGGCAGAATCTTGTGTTTTTCAGCATTCCCTATGATTCAGGCTGGAGCGCCTATGTGAACGGCGAAAAGGTCGATGTGGAGCGCGTGAATGTAGGATTCATGGCGGTGCTCTGTGATGTGGGAACGTCGGAAATACGTTTTGAATACGAAACACCGATGCTCAATGTCGGCGTAATCACCACGGGCATCTGCCTTGGCGTATTCGGATTGTATGCCGTGTTTTTTGCCTATGATGTAAGGCGCGGCAAAAACAGAAAA
>JBGUUF010000345.1:0-1693 GCA_045133435.1 Acutalibacteraceae bacterium | reverse complement strand
CGTTTCAGGTTCATTTTGTTTTTTCCTTTCTATGAGCTCAGCGATTTTAACGGCGATATTAAAATTATCAAGGCAGTGATTCGCCTCATCCAAGCCTTCGATAACGTATTCTTCCCCGTCAAGCACGTCGCCGGTCATCACGAAGCTGTACAGCTCTATCTCGTGAAAATCACAGACTGCCTGAACACCCGCGAGCTCCATTTCCACCGCGAGACAGCCGTCATTTGTCCTTTTCTCAACAGTAGTTTTTGTTTCGCGGTATGGCGCGTCAGTAGTCCAAATACGACCTTTGACAAACGGAAGGTGCAGCTCTTCAAATATCTCCGCAAGCCTTTCGCTGTTTTTGATTTCCATATAATCGGCAGGCGACGCGTAGTGATAGGACATACCCTCGTCGCGGTACGCCTGCGTGGGGATGATATATTTACCGTTGGTCGCGTCACTGTCCAATGCGCCGCATGAGCCGAAGATAATGAGATTTTTGATGCCCGTCTGCCATTGCATTTCGATGATATCTATCCCTGCAAGGCAGGCGCCGATAGACGATAAATAAAATACGATTTCCTTACCGTTGATCTCAATGGCATAGATCGGTTTGCGGCCGTTTGCCGAACCGATATGCGCGACCTCGCGGTGGGGGTATTTGTCGATGACAGCCTGATAGATCTCGCCCGAAAAAGTTGCGATCGCGGTATCGCAAAGGTATTTCCGTTCGCCTAAAAAAGCGCCCGGTGAAAACAGCGCTTCTCTTTCCTCACTGTAGGATTCGGTTATCATGATCATACCTCCCGGTTTGTTTTTGCTGACTTATCGCTGCGGGCGGCGAGCAATTCATCAAGCGACCTCGGCGCGTAATCCATATAGTCCATCTCTAAGCAAAAAACACTTATTTGTTATGATTCTATTCTACAACAAGCAACGGGTTTGTCAAGCAAATGATTTTATTGAATTATTAATTACTACATGGTACAATAAAGGCAGAACCGCTGAACCGCCTTTTTCCGATAGAATTGCAAATCAAACCGCCCTGCCGATCGGCAGGGCGGTTTTTAAGGAGAATCATCATTAAGTTAGACGAGGTATTTGGTTGATTAGATAAATCAGATCGTGTCTATCAGGTTCCCCAGTACTCGTCGCCGCGAACTTCTTTCTCCCAAGAGCGGGTAACGTACCATTCTTTGACAGTGGTGGTTTTGCTGTCGTTCTTGATTCGGCAGGCGTATTCGCTGTTAAATTCAGTCCAGGAAAGGTCGATTGTGGTGTTATTGGCTTTTTTGGAGATGTCGATGCAGGGTTTTGCGTCGGTGCCGTAGTAGGAAGCGCCGTTGAATTCCACGTATTTTGTCTTCAGGATGGTGTTGTTCGCATTGTCCGGGATCACGAACTTGCGGTTGTCGCCGAGGAGCTTCGCGCTACGGAGCTCAAGGCTTGCGCCGTTGTTGATGGTGAACAGATCCAGATCCTTCTTTGCGGAGCAGTCGAAGCCGTTGCTCTTGCAGTACATATTGATGTAAACTTTTCTGCCTTCGGGGATCTCAAATCCGCCCTTGTCGTTCAGACCCTTGACGTTTTCGTCAAACTTAAAGCCCTTCTTGGCGTCGGCGGTCAGATACTGACCTTTTTTGAGAACGACGACGTTGAAGTCCTTGCCGCTGTCGATGCCCTGTGACCAAGCGTCGATGAAGGAGGTGCA
>JBGUUF010000344.1:0-7013 GCA_045133435.1 Acutalibacteraceae bacterium | reverse complement strand
CGAATTGAATTATATAGCGAGTATACAGTATAATGGTTACATATTTGGAAAGGAACGGTTGCTTTACTATGGCTTATGAAATTATAAAAGATGGAAAGACATATTATCCTGTTACATTATCACAGATGAATATTTTGCAGGGGGAAGCGGTCGGCAAGCAGTACAGCAATATAAATATACTGTTTCACTTCGAGTCGGAAGTCGATATGAAGGTTTTGGAGCAGGCTGTTAATGCTGCGTTGGAGAGAATGCCGACATCGAGACTTCGCAGACATTCGTTTCCGGATGAAAAAAATCCCAAGCAGAAGGAAGTTCTTCAATATTTCAGCGATGAGCCTCTTGATAAGGCTTCGGTCATGTCGTTTAAGAGCGACAAGAAAATGAGAAAGTATCTGGAAAAGCTGAGTAAGAAGCCGTTTCCGAACAAAAGCGAGGATGTGTGTCTGTATCAGATAATTCTGATACACAAGGCCGACGGAGGCAAGGCTTTGTATTGCAAGACACATCACTTTATCAATGATGCATACGGCATTATGCTTTTTGCAAAAGACGTGCTTAAAGTCTACAAAGCAATGCTCACCGGCAGTGAGATGCCCAAAGCCTTGGAGCCCGCTCTGCCCGCATTTGAGGATCAGTGGAGTTACTTCGGCAGCCAAAAAGAAGCACGGGCGCAGGAATACTGGGATAATTTCTGGAACACACACGAAGTTCCTCAGTTTGGTACAATAAACGCACCGGAGGACGATAAACAGACCTTGCCTGACGAAAAATTCGGCAATCAGTTCAATCTGTTCCATAAAAAGGCGCGCTACTCTGCGTATCCTTTTAAGAAAGAATTAGTGGATAAAATCAACGCATATGCTTTGGAGCACGGCGTATCGTCTCAGGTACTTTTTTTGCTTGCCTACCGCACCTATGTTTATAAGATGTCCGGCGGTCGCGCAGAAAAGCAGGTATTGCAAACCATGAATGCCAATCGAAGCAAAAAGAATGCCAAAAACACTACGGGTACATTGGTGAACGGCTATTACTTCTATTTTGATGTGAAAAACAGCCAGACATTTGCCGAGGCTTGCAAGCACACATCAAGCATGCAGATGGAATATTACAAGCACTGCCATATCCGCAATAGCTTGGCCAATCGCAATCTGAGAGTACATCTTCCAAAGGAAAAGATATTTGATAAGGGCTGGATTCGGAGCTGGACAAGCAATATGTTTACCTATCAGCCGTATCAGATTGAAATCGAGGATGATTATGACATTAAATTCCGTATGGAGAGATTTTCCTCGGGCATAACTGCCATGTCACCTTATCTGACTATTATGTATATGGATAATTATACCGGCGATCTTATGGGCTGCTATGATTATTCTTCTTACAATTACAGCGAAGAAGCCGTGAAGAAGTTCCATTATTATATGGTGGATTTCCTTGAGCGCGCACTTGATAACCCCGAAAAGACGCTGGATGAGCTTATGTAAACATCTTTCTCAATATAAAAACGTCCCGCCGCACAGCTTGTTCCTTTCAAGACTGTGGGGCGGGACAACGACTTTTCATTAATAAATGTATGTCCGCGCGGCGTTTTTTATGACTGCCGCGCGGAAAATTTACCTGAACATATTCAATATGAATTTCGGCGTGTTGGGCAGTTCGCGCTGGATCGTGAGATATACCTCCTCGCGCATTTCGGGCGTGAAGCCGTCTTTGATGTTCCAGGTGTATTGCCCATGGGTAGTTTCGCCGATAGCGATAAATCCGTTGGCATACCCGCCGAATGCGATTTTCGAGGCAATAGCGCATCCGCCCAGCGAATACATTCCTATAGAAAGTCCGCCTATGGTAAACACTCCGAGCGCAATGCCGCCAATCGCCATGATTCCCGCAGCAATTCCGCCGCATGCCAGACCGCCGAGTGAAACTGTGCCGAATGCGATAAGTCCGAGCGACAGCAGTCCCAGTGAGAGCAGACCTATGGATAATGCTCCGAACGACACCAATCCCGTCGCCATAAGTCCGACAGCGAATATTCCCTTGGCGCGTCCCAGTTTGACATGCACCAGCGGAACGCCGCAGACAGTGGTTTTGCTCTTGTATTCAAATTTCACCTTTTTCAGGCGGGAGAAAAATCCCGTATCGTTGTCGGAATTGCTGACATCTGCCTGAGCATTCTGCACAACGTCATCCTGCGGCTGTGATGTCTCGGTGCCTTTGAGAAGATAGTCAGTAGTAACGCCGAATATCTCGCTCATCGCCATGACTTTTTCAATGTCTGGCATAGCCTGACATGTCTCCCATTTTGATACAGCCTGACGGGATACGCCGAGCATCTCGCCGAACGCCTCCTGCGATACACCTTGCTTTTGTCTGAGCTCCATGATTCTTTCACCTATCGTGTTTGCCATAAATACCGTACTCCTTTATTAACGTATGATTGATTTTTGCGGGGATGGGATTTCCGAAAATCTGACTGTATTGTACCGCATGGGGTGAGAAAAATCTACCATTTTTACCTTGAAATTTGTCAACTGTAGGTTGACATGACGAATTAACGCCTCATAGTTTTACAACATGCGAAATAATTCAACATAATGAAACGAATCGCCGCCGATGGATTTTCAGACCGAAAATTCCCGGCGGCGATAAATTATGTGATATTTTAAGTCGGAAATTCAGTGCTCGCCTTTCCAGCCGAGATACCAGACACAGGATTTTGTGAGGGTATCGGCGAGTTCGCCGAGTGTGTGGCTGCGGGTCATGTTCATCACGCGGTCGGGGCACATGGCGAAATGTCCCTTTGCGATTTCGGCGGCGGTCTGCGAATCAGGCTTGCCACGCGGAATGAAGTATTCTATCGCGCCGAAGTTTATGACGGAGGGTATCGCGCCGCACATCTCATGCCACAGCCTTGATATGCATATCAGCTCGTTGTCCGAGGGAGCACCGTTTGCACCGCCAACGGGCAGCCAGATGAACACCTCCCACGGGTTCACGGTGGGAATCTGCGCCAAGATCACCGCACATGAGGTGCGTCCGTCGGTGACGAAGGAGTGAAATGCATTGACCGAAGCACCCTGAGCACTGCCGTTTTCGATTGCAGAGGTGTCGATGCCCTTTGACGCAAGCTCGCTCATTCTTTCGTAATATGCTGATTCAATTATAATATCGCCGGCGGAGTCGTTTATCTGCCACAGCAGGGCACGGCGAAGCTCGCGTATCAGCTCGATGTCGGCATTCATTTCTCCGTCACGACCGAGGATATTCACAAGGTTTTCGGTGACGGGGACGAGGACAGGCGTGCATCCGTGCTCAGCGCCGTAGCGCATGGCGGAGGTGTATTCCTTGTTGACGTCTGCGACGGGCGTGCCTTGCGGGATCAATTTATAAGGGCAGTGGATGTATCGGTTAAGCTGCTGTTCGATCGGCAGCTTGCTGTAATCGGAACGGGCGGCACTGCCGGGGTGAGTTTCAGTAGTTTTTGAACCCTTACCGCGCTTGACAAAATTAAAGAGTCCCAATATTTATTCCTCCATAGCGGTTATTTAACAATATTTTAATCCATTATAACACATTTTTTGGTTAAGTACAATATAAAAGATGATTAATTCCATAATTTGTCTCCAATTATTAAGGAAACACTGATTAAGTCGATTCAGACCACGCTCAGTAACGGATTTTCGCGCGGTCGAATCGACGACAAAGCCTTTAATCAGCGTATCCTTAAGATATTAATTAAAATTTAGCTGTTGACATATTAACAATATGAAAATACAATATATATTGTAAAATCAGGAAAATATCCTGTGTTTCGGAGGTTCAAATGAAAATCAAGTTAAGTGAGGATAAATATATCACAATAACCAAGCTGATGGTGCAGAGGTCCGTATTCCTTGTGCTGTCGCTGGCTGTCATCATATTCGTCTGTCGATACACCGTGCCGCAGGGCAAGCTGGCGATGGCGACGCTCGACACCGAGCTTCAGTCTGTCTCGTTTGCAAACAGCAAGACCGCAGTCTATGTCGGCAACGAGCTTGACCCGGGTCTGGTCATTGTGCCGAGCAATGCAGATGTATCCTGCGTCTGGGAGTTACGAGATGACGGCATACTCGACATTGATTCGGGCAAAATTATCGCGGTCAAGGCGGGTGAAACTACGCTTGGCGTGCATGTAAACGAGCTTTATGCGCAGGTGACGGTGGTGGTGAAGAACAAGCCGCTACCCCCGGACAGCACGCTTCCTCCGATGTATTACGACAAGCTGCTCATCGCCAATTATAAAAACGCTCTGGAGTCGGATTATATCCCGTCCAATCTGGTGACGGTACCCACTGAGTACGCCGCGCCGGGTTACAGCACTATGTATGTGACGAAGGAAGCGCTGAATGCATATATCGAGCTTTATAATGCAATGACAAAGGAGTCCGGCGGCTATATGCATGTGATAAGTGCCTACCGCAGCTATGCGCGTCAGACTCAGCTTTACAACAATGCGGTGGAGTCGTTCATCAGTCAGGGCAAGACTACCAACGAGGCGCGTTCACTGGCGCTGGATACCACACAGACCCCCGGACATTCCGAGCATCAGTTGGGCACGACCATAGATGTCAGCCAAAATACCGACACCGACCACGATTTCCACAAGACTAAGGCGGGTGCATGGCTTGCGGAAAACGCTCATAAATACGGCTTCATCATACGATACCCCGAGGACAAGGTGGATATTACCCGCATAAGCTACGAGCCGTGGCATATCCGATATGTAGGTATTTATCACGCGACTTATATGTATGTCAACAACCTCTGCCTTGAGGAATACGTTGAATTGCAGGAAAAGGCGCAGGAAGAGGCGGATTATTATGCACAATCCAACCCCGCTACAGTGGATTGAGGTGTAACTGATGAGCGATAATTCAAACAAACTGCCGCGCGAATTCTACCTGTGCGACGGTCTTATCGCAGCCGAAAATCTGCTCGGCAAGGTGCTGGTGCACGATTCCCCCGAGGGATTGACTGCGGGCAGGATAGTCGAGCTGGAGGCATACATGGGCGAGGGCGACAAGGGCTGTCATGCATACGGCGGGCGTCGCACCGACCGCACAGAAGTGCTTTATGGCGAGGGCGGACACGCCTATGTTTACCTGATTTACGGCATGTATAACTGCATGAATGTCATCGTCAATCAAAAGGACGTGCCGCACTGCATATTCATCCGCGCGCTGGAGCCTGTGGCGGGCATTGATTTGATGAAGGTTCGACGCGGCACCGACAAGCTGCGCAATCTTTGCAGCGGTCCGGGGAAATTGTGCATTGCTATGGGCATAACCCGCGAGCTGTACGGCGAGGATCTATGCGGCGACAGACTTTGGATCGAGGACGACGGCAACCGCCCCGAGATAGTTCGCGGCAAGCGGATAAATATTGACTACGCCGAGGAAGCGATAGATTTCGAGTGGAGATTTGCGGTCAAGGACAGCAAATTCCTCTCGGCGAAGATATAAAAACCCACAGTCAGGGCAGTTCAATAAACTGCTTTGACTGTGGGTTTATTTAATACGATAAAATTTTAGCCGAGGATTTCCTTGAGAATAGTGGTTACGGTCTGCGGGTCTGCCTTGCCGCGGAGTGCGCGCATTGACTGACCGATGAGGTACTGCAATGCCTTCTCCTTGCCCGACTTGTACTCGTCAACCGACTTCTGATTTGCCGCGACGACCTCTTCGATTGCCGCCTTGACTGCGCCTGTGTCGGTAACTGTCTTGAGGTTGTTCTCCTCAACGTACTTCACGGGATCACAGCCTGTCTCAAACACAGCCTTGAATACCTTCTTGGCGGTGTTGCGGGTGATCTCATTCTTCTGCACCATGCCGATGAGTGCGCCGAGGTGCTTGTATTCAAATGCCATCTCCTCGGGTTCCTTGCCGCTGTCGCTCAGCATACGCATGACTTCGCCCATGATCCAGTTGGCAAGCTCCTTGGCGGGACAGCCTGCCGCGAGATTTTCTTCAAAGAGCGCGACCAGATACTTCGAGCTGGTGATCTGACCGGCATCGTACTCGGACAAGCCCAGTTCGCTGACATATCTCTCGCGCTTGGCTTCGGGCAGCTCGGGGAGAGAGTTTTTGAGGTTAGAAATCATCTCGTCGCTTATCTCGATCGGGATAAGGTCAGGCTCGGGGAAGTATTTGTAATCCTGAGCGTCTTCCTTGGAACGCATCGCGAAGGAAGCGTCCTTGTTGTCGTCCCAGCGGCGAGTCTCCTGCTTGACAACTCCGCCCTCTTCAAGCACCTCTATCTGGCGCTTGGATTCGCCGTTGATGGCGCGGGCAATTGCCTTGAAGGAGTTCATGTTCTTCATCTCGGTACGCACGCCGAACTTGTCAGAACCTACGGGACGAACCGAGAGGTTGATGTCGGCGCGGAGAGAGCCTTCCTGCATCTTGCAGTCGGATACGCCGATGAATTGCAGTATAGCTTTGAGCTTTTCGAGATAGCGGATAACTTCATTTGCCGAGCGGAAGTCGGGTTCGCTTACGATTTCGATAAGCGGCACGCCGCAGCGGTTGTAGTCGACCAAAGTGGAGTCTGTCCACGGGTCATGCACAAGCTTGCCTGCGTCCTCTTCCATGTGTATCTCGTGAATGCCAATTACCTTCTTGCCGCCGCCCTCTGCTTCGATTTCGATACCGCCGTTGCGGCAGATTGGCAGATAAAGCTGGCTGACCTGATATGCCTTGGGCAGGTCGGGGTAGAAGTAGTTCTTACGGTCGAATTTATTGTACTGAGTAATCGTGCAGTTTGTGGCAAGACCTGCCTTAACTGCGTAGTTTACGACCTCGCGGTTGAGTGTCGGCAGTACGCCGGGCATACCTGTGCAGACAGGGCAGCAGTGAGTGTTAGGGTCGCCGCCGAATTCTGTGGTGCAGGAGCAGAATATCTTTGTCTTGGTGGCAAGCTCAACGTGAACTTCCAGACCCATTACGATTTCCCATGATGTAGCCATTGATTATTCA
>JBGUUF010000343.1:0-2153 GCA_045133435.1 Acutalibacteraceae bacterium | reverse complement strand
ATGTTGTTTAGCTGTTTATACTACATTTATAATGGTTACATAAATCATATCGGTGATATCTGCTTCATGAACTGAAGATGAAACAACCAAGCTGAAGACGGGGAAAGACTATGCGGCCAAAAACACACAAAAAAACATGGGGACAGCGGCTTTTAAAAACGGTTGCTGTTATTCTTGGTTCACTAATTCTGATGTTCGCCGCCTATGCTGCCTATGTATTCATGTCCTACCACAGAATCGATGACAAGCAGGAACTGACGGTCATGAATAAAAATGAGGGAACCACTGACGACCCAACAAGCAGCACCGCTGCCGGCGCAACAAACAGCGCCACTGCCGGCGCAACAAGCAGCACCACTGCCGGCACCGCAAACGGCACCAACAATACTGCAGATACAGCCAAAATCAACACCGAATACTCCATCGTCACCTACAACGTCGGATTCGGAGCCTACACACCTGACTACAGCTTCTTTATGGATGGCGGCAAATCCTCCTGGGCCAAGAGCAAGGAAAGCGTTATAGAAACAATCGGGGGATGTATAAAAACTCTGCAGGACCTCGATTCGGATATTTCTTTAATAGAAGAAATCGATGTGGATGCTACCAGGAGCTATCATGTGCCTGAGCTGGATTATTTTGCGAGAGATCTGTCTTATGAAAACTATGTATTTGCGGTAAACTACGATTCAGCCTTCCTGTTCTATCCCCTGACTCAGCCGCACGGCAAGACGTTGGCAGGAATCGGGACCTTCTCGAAAATCCCAATCACATCGGCTGTGCGCCGCAGCTTTCCAATCTCCGAGAGCTTTTCGAAAATCCTGGATCTGGACAGGTGCTATTCTGTTGCCAGGATCCCGGTCGAAAACGGACGGGAGCTGGTGGTCTATGCCGTACACATGTCAGCCTACGGCAACTCCGATGAGGTGCGCGAAGGCCAGAAGGTGATGCTTCTTCAGGACATGAAAGAAGAGGTTGATAAGGGAAATTACGTGATTTGCGGCGGAGACTTCAATCATGATCTTGTCGCGGATGATAGTCTGACCGAAGTTGAAAGCTGGGCGTATCCGTTCCCGAGGTCATATATCCCTGAGGGGGTGCATATGTGTCTGGATTATCTTGCAAATGAAGAAAAAGCCGCACTTGCTCCCACCTGCCGGAGCGCGGAGACTGAAATGAAGCCTGACATGGAGACGTATGTGCTGGATGGTTTCATTATCTCGGACAATGTGGAGCAGGTGTCCTATGAGACGGTCGACACCGGGTTCGAGTATTCAGACCATAATCCGGTGAGGCTTGTATTCAAGTTGAACGAAGGCAGCTGACCCACAAGGTCAACTGCCTCTTATAAATGCATAATACTTACTATACAAAACAGCACAAGTACAATCAACGCTGGTTGTAGGACCAGTTTGCGCAGCAGCTTCACTGTTCGCAAACGGCGGATTGGTTTACAACGCAGCCACACTGTTCGCAAACGGCGGATCAGCTTACATAGCAGCCTCCCCATTTACAACCGGCGGATCGGTTCACACCGCAGCCTCCCCGTTCACAAATGACACCGTCATCACAGTCCCCACGCCAACCTTGCTCTCCATGTCAATTACAGCCCCATGGAGCATAGCGCTGTGCTTCACGATCGAAAGCCCGAGACCGGTTCCGCCGGTCTCTTTTGAGTGGCTCTTGTCGACGCGGTAGAAGCGCTCGAACGCGCGCTCCTGCTCCGACTCGGGTATGCCGATGCCGGTATCTTTCACGCGCAGGGTCACGACATCATCGACCCGACCTACCCAGACGTCAATTTTTCCGTTTTCCGTATTGTACTTGATAGCATTTTCGCAAATGTTATACACCATCTCATCAAGCGGCTGCTTGAATCCCATCACGGTTTCATGACTGCCGGACATTGTTATGCGCACATTTCGGCGTTGGGCTTCGTCGGAGAGGCGGTCGCAGACTGCATTTGCAATATCATAGAGATCAAGCTGTTCCTTGCTGGCAAAGAACTCATTCTCGTCGAGCCTTGAGAGCCGAATTATGTCATCGATCAGCCGCATCAGCCGCTGGGCTTCCCGGTAAATCTTTTCAGAAAATTTCGGTATGTCCTCCTCGCGGACCAGCCCTTCCTTCATGATCTCCGCGTAGCCTGAGAT
>JBGUUF010000342.1:0-8385 GCA_045133435.1 Acutalibacteraceae bacterium | reverse complement strand
ATCTTCCGATGGAGTATAGTATTTTAAAAACACCATTTTAGTACAATAAGGAATATATTTTCCTTCTTTATCCAGTTTTATAATTTCATTTCTTTTTACGTCAAATGTTGAATTGCTAAGCGCAGCATTATCTGATCTATTTAAAAGCGCCAGATTTGAAATGGTGTTTAAATAATCAACATCATTTTCAGCCGATAAAAACTCGCAAGTCCGGCGGACAAGGTTTTCGTAGTTACTCTTGTCTATTGTTGATTTTGACAATTGAGCGTCTATTTCATCAATTAACTCATCTAATTCTGAGTTGTTTAGTTTTAATGACCGGAGTGATTCTATGTGCAGTTTTAACCATTCGCGCCAATCTTCCTGCTTGATTAAGCCCTGTGAGTTTCGTGCGTGAATGTGTTCGAGCGTCCATTCGCTCATCGCGCCGTTATTCATTTTAAATTTATCAAAAGGAAACCACTGGGTTTGAGCACCGTTTTGTCTAACGGATTCGACATTAAATAACTGTAGTAATCTGGTTATTTTGGCATAATCGGATTTGTTTTCGTAATTTAAATCTGCATAATTATCGTTTATCTTGACGCTCTGTTCTATACAAAGCTTTAATTGAGTAGTAAACCTGGTTTTTGTCACATCTTTTGACATATTATAGATATCAATTAAATTCTTATATTTGGACATGATGAGATATCCGATATAATGATAAAATTTATGATTTGAAAACCAATCCTTCAGTAATAAAAATGTATGTTGAGTATCTTCCCAGATTTCTATCAAGTCATTAGTTTTCTTTAAATTATCAAAATAAAAAAATGTATAATATTTTTCTCTTGTATTATTCGGTTTCTCTGATATTAAATCTAAAACTAAATCAATTTTGGTTTGATATTTTGAGCCGTCGGAGTTTGTCAAAAAATACCACAAGGACTCATTGTTTAATTCGTGTTCTATGTTATCCCATTGAAGTGCAATTTCTTCCTGCTTTTCACGTGTAATATTTGGATTGTCTGAACTTAAAAACATTGCTTTTACAAGTTCGGCACTTGTTAACGGAATTTTGCCGATATTCAAACGTGAGAATAATTGGTTAGCGTTTTCGTTGGTACCTACTTCGTACCATATAACTTCTACGTTCTCATCAAAAAATTTATTAATATTTGTTAATGATGATTTGTTATCTTTTTCTTCAAACCATTTTTGTATAGTGTCATACGCTTTGCGCATGAACCAAAAATCAATATAATCTTCTTCCTGTTCTTTATCTAAGGTTTGTAAATACTCAGCGGATTGAGGACGGTTTGCATAATTAATGCTGAATTTCGGACCATCTAAGAATCCGCGGCTTGCTTTGTTAAGATAAACGTAAATCAAATAAATTGTTGTTAGCCTTTGCTGCCCGTCTATTACTTCATATTTATCGTTGTTTTTACACAAAACAATCGGTTGGAGACAATAGGGCTTTGAGCCGTTTTCGTATATATCGTTAAGAAGCCTTTCCACTTCATCTTCCGTCCAACGATAACCTCGTTGATATGTTGGTATTTCAAAACTTCCTTGTATTGTTCCTACAAGTTTTTTATCCAGTATAATTTGATTGTTCATAAAAACACCCCATTTCAATTTTATAAATATATTACGATTATAACCGAAATTACTTCCTAAACACAAACAAATACTCGTGCGCGATAAGTAAAAAATTATACTTCACGCTGTTTGTTTTCCAATAGCCGGTTGCCTTGCAGTTGTGCTGCTCTTTAATAATCAGCTCTTTGAGCTTGAAGCCTGCGTCCTGAAAGACTTTCATCACGTCAAACGACATCGGAATCATATGCCCCTTTTGCCTTGTGTCACCCATCAGAACAGCGCAGAACTTGTCCTTTTTCAAAACGCGGTAGCATTCGGCGGCGACGGGCTTCATTTCCTCAATAAAGTCCTTTACCTTCAGGCGAGATAAATCCTCGGGAATATCCTCGCTGTATTTGATAATGTCGGCATAGGGCGGATGAGTGCAAATCAAATCAATGCTTTCATCCGGAATGAAATCAAGGTGACGCGCGTCGCCTTTTTTAATATAAACCTTGCCGTCTGCACCTTCGTGCTCAAAGTCAACTTTCTCGCGGCAGCGTTCAAGCGCAACGTCGTTGACGTCTACGCCGATAATATCGCGGTTAAGCAGCTTTGCTTCAACAAGAGTAGTGCCGCCTCCGGCGAATTGGTCAAGCACCAAATCACCTTCTTGGGAGTATCTCAAAATAATATTTCGGGGAATATACGGCGACCAGTTGCCGCGCCATTTTGCGTCGTGTGTAGCCCAGTCACCGCGCTTCGGAAACGACCAGTGCGTCGTCATTTCCAACTCAAAATCTTCCGGTTCCCATTTCTTTATCTTTTTTACCATAAGTATTCTCCGTTACCTCGGTAAGCCTAATTCATCAATCGGTATCTCGTTAAAAAAGAATCTGCAGCCAACCGATTCAATATACTCAAATACATCATTGTATTGCGGGTGATCGAAATAATCGTTCAGAACATAGTAATACTCTACTTCTATCCTAAGCGGATCGAAAAGTTTCTTATAATGTTTCTTTTTAAAATCACAGGTTTGAAGTTTTTCATCCACTGACCCCGCACCGTGTTGAAACTTTTTCTCAATAATGTAAATCGTATTGTTATTTAAATTTAGCAGAGTTTCATCAGGCAGAAGTTGCTTTGAAATATAATCTCTATAATCAATGCCATTAGGCTCCAATATATTTTTATATAAGCGGTATTTGCCCGCAGAAATAGCAATCAATTCATCATCCAAAAACACTTCGCCTTTTGAAACCCTGTAACCGGAATCTACCAAAGCTTCCTCTAAACTGGTTTCCTGTTCAAAAGCCAATCCATAATAGTTTGTATTTGCTCCGCCGCCATGTGTGTTCCGTGCCATAATTTATCCTCCATACGCTTTCCTTATGTCATAAACAAACTGCTTCTTAAAATAAAAAGCGTGGTTTTTGTTGGAGACATATCTACCGTAAATTTTTGAATATATAGGGTGGTAGGGCGGTTTTGAATCCTTGCTCCTCACCTGAATATGAGTTCCGTTTGAGGTATGGATAAAACCGTCCGGCGATGTTTCAATATGTTCTTTCAGCTGTTCGCAAATCGAGTAATAATCATCGCGCCAAATATCCATCAAAGGAGCAAATTCCGGTTTTGACAAATCAATATGTATTGCGTCAAGGAACATCCAGTCATGCTCGTCGCCTTCCTTACAAGCAGAAACATAAAGCAGGTTATGAATCTTTTCATAAAGATGAGTTTGTTCAAACGGCTTTTGGGCGATTAAATCATCAATAACCGTCGAAATCTGTGTAATAAACACCGTCTCTTTAGGCTTTCCTGTTCTGTCGCATTTATTGGTTTTCAGTTCGCCGTCCTCAAAGTCGAGGTTTCCGCTGTCGAGTTTTTTGCCAAGTGCCAATTCAAGCAGTTGACCGGTTTTGCCTTTGTTGATTATAATTGTCCGCAAATCTTCCTCGGAGAACAATTCTCCGAACGGAATGCCGCATAACGGCTGTATCATCATTTGTGCTTCTTTTAATTTCATACCGTTTCCTTCTTTTTGTACAAGAGAGATACACCATAGCCCGAGTAGCTATGGTGCAGTATTATTTTATTGTATTACTGTTAAAATCCTGAAATGACAAGCTCGCTTATCTTGCCTCTGCCCTTACCCTTGCTGTTAATCGCGCGGCTTGCGTGAACTCGGTAAATATTCAGCGGCGCATAGAGCTCATCGAAAAAGTCATCGTTTTCATCAACGTTCTTCGGGTCTGAATTGCTTGCCAAAACCTTAACACCGCGTGCGGCGAGTTCTTTAATGTAATCGGCAAGAGCAATCTGCGCGTTGTCTCCGAATTCCTCGGCATTATATGATGTAAAGTCGGATGTCTTTGACAGCGGACGATAGGGTGGATCGAAATAAACAAAGGTGTGCTCGTCAACAAAGTCGTTAACTTCTGTGTAGTCTCCGGTAATCAGCCGAACATTTTGGAGTTTATCGGACACAATCCTCAGGTTTTCATCATCGCAAATCAGCGGATTTTTATATGCGCCGACAGGTACATTAAACTGACCTTTTCGGTTGACGCGGTACAAGCCGTTGAAGCAGGTTTTGTTGAGATAAATAAACAGTGCCGCACGTTCCAATGCATTGCCCTTTGTCGGGCTCATGATCAGCTCGTTAAAGCGCTCACGGTTTTTGTAATAATACGAGCGCCTGCCGTCGTCATCTTTTGCTAAATGTTCGCGTTCCAATTCGGAAAGTACATGAATGAGCTTTTTTACGTTGTCACGGATGACAACATAGGCGTTCATCAACTCGGCATTTGAGTCGCAAATCATCACCTCGTCCATTTCGTAGGTGTTGATAATGTCAAACAGCACCGCGCCGGCGCCAACCATCGGTTCGCAGTATTTTGTGATTTCAATGCCGAGATTCGGCGGATAAAACTTGCGAAGCTCTGTCAGGAGCTTGCCTTTACCTCCTGCCCATTTTACAAAAGGCTTGGCGCTCACTCTTTTTTCGTATCGCGTGGTGCGTGCGTCTGCTGGCTTTGTCGCGTCAATCGGAATAATCCACATATTGCCGAGCATTGCGACATCCGGTATTCTGTTTTCGTTGCAAAGTGTAATCACACGGCGATGGGAGATACCCCATTTTTCTGCCGCGTCGCTGGCTGTCATATAGGCTAACATAAAGAATCACCTCATCATTTATATTATATTCCAAAACTGGAACAATAGCAATACTATTTTTAATGTTTTTGTAAATAATAAAGTCAAGAAAACGAAATGAGTTTACCTGTTCCCACCCGTTTTGCGGTGGGGATTTTTTATGCCATTTTTCTGTTGTTAAGTTGCATAAAATAAGCAACGGCTTTTTGTGCAAGGTTCTAAAGCTTTAGAAAGTTTTAGAATAACCGTTTAAAATCCACCTTCCCCGTGAGCTAACTGTAAGAGGGGCAAATAATCGTTTGTGAATTTTGGCAGCTTGCAAAGAAAAGCCGAGGCTCGGAGCCCTTAAATAAATGACCGGCGAGGACTAAGCTGTGAAGAACACAACGTGTTCGGAGCAGATTTGACGAATGGAAGTTAATTAAGGGAAAGTGCAGAGCAACGAGGCTAGACAATATACCCGGGTGTGCAAAACGCTGAAATTTAATTAAGCGAGAATTTTCTTCCTCTGAAATTGCACATTTATATGCAATTTTTTCCGAAAAATCCCTATAAGTGGAGGGTACTTTAAATTACAACCAATTAGGAGGAATTTTTAATGACAACAGAAATCAATACAAACAGAAATATTCCGCGAATGAGAACGGTTCACGAGGCGGCTGAGGAGATAAAGCGCCTTGACGCGAACACCGCCGTGACAGAGTACCATATCCGCCGGCTGGTGCTCGACGGCGTGCTGCCGAAAATCAAGGCAGGCAAGAAATATCTGATTAACCTCGACAAGCTAATCGAGTATTTCGATTGCGCCTGCACAGGAGGGGAATAGTATGGCACATCAAGGTTGGGAGGTGAAAAAATGACAGACAACTTAAACGCATTAAAGCAGATGAAAGTCTGGCTTTGCTGGAACTTTGTCGAAAAGGACGGCAGAAAAACCAAAGTGCCGGTTGCGGCAAACGGCGAAAAAACCGGCACAAACGAAGCGTACCGCCGCACTTGGGTGACATTCAACGAGGCGAAACAGGCGGCTCAAAACCGCCGATACAGCGGCGTAGGCTTTGTCATTCCCGAGGGATATTTCTTCCTCGACATCGACCATCGGGAGTTGAACGATACATACGTCAAAACGATGTTGGAGCGGTTCGGCAGCTATGCTGAAAAATCCGTCAGCGGCGAGGGCTTGCATATCTACGGCAGGTGCGATTTTTCGCGGATACCGACGGAGGAAAAAAACGGCAGGCGAAAGCTGCACTCAACATACTACCAAAAAAATCCGAACAACGGCACCGAGCTGTACATTGGCGGACTGACCAACCGTTTCGCGGTGTTTACCGAGAATGTGGTGCTGGATAAGCCAATGAAGGACTGCACCGCCGCGGTGCTTAAAACGCTCGACAATGAAATGCTGCGGAAACGTGACGTTTCATCCGGTGCGCCTACGGATAAGGCGGCTGCACAGAGGGAGCGGTCTAACGGCGCGGCAGACCGCGGGAGCTGCGGCAGGTTTTTTGATGAACGTATGGCGCGCGGCGTGGTTCAGGCATTACGCAAGCAAAAGAACGGCGCGAAGTTCAGCAGGCTGTTTGACGACGGCGACTTCTCGGACTACGGCTCGCACAGTGAGGCTGACCTTGCTTTATGCTGTATGATAGCCTACCGCACAGGCGACAACCCCTCTGCTATCGACAGTATTTTCCGTCAGTCCGCCCTCTACCGCCCTAAATGGGAACGCGATGATTACCGCGAGGAAACCATCCGCAAGTCAACCGAGAGTCTCGGCAGCCAATGCGCCTTTGGAAAGAATAATATGACAAAGCCTTTTATCAGGATTAACGACAAGGGACGACCCTCCGTCAGCGTTCCGCTTTTGGTGAAATACATCGAGGAAAACGTCCGATTCCTGCTTGTGCGCGACAACGGCAAGCAAAGCCTGTTGAAATATGTCTACGAGGACGGCGTGTACAGGCTCTATTCGGACGATATGTTCCGCGGTCTGATTAGGGAGATAATCGCCGATTATGACATAGAGCTTGTTAAAATGAGGACTATCAACGAGGCGTTCTCGCTGATTATGACCTCGCTCAAAAGTATTCCGCACAGTTTTCTCAACCGCGACGAAAGCGTAATCAACTTTCAGAACGGGCTTTTACATATCGGCGATACTTTAGAGCTTACCGAGCACAGTCCCGATGTGCTGACGACAATTCAGATTCCCTGCGACTGGACCGGTTACGCTCAGGAAACCCCTGTGTTCGACAGTTATCTCGAAACGCTGACGAACGGTGACGACAAGACAAAAACGCTGCTGCTCGAATTTATTGGAGCCTGCGTTTCAAACATCCGCGGCTGGCGGCTGAAAAAGTCGCTGTTTATGGTCGGCGCGGGCGATACGGGCAAAAGCCAGCTCAAAAGCCTTGTGGAGAGGCTTTTGGGAAAGGGCAACTTTATCGGGATTGACCTCAGCGAGATAGAGGCGCGCTTCGGCACGGGCGCCATCTACGGAACAAGGCTCGCAGGGTCTTCCGATATGAGCTTTATGACCATCAGCGAGCTGAAAACCTTTAAGAAAATTACCGGCGGCGACAGCCTGTTCGCTGAGTTCAAGGGACAGCAGGCTTTCGAATATACTTACAACGGACTTTTGTGGTTCTGTATGAACCGCTTGCCGAAGTTCGGCGGCGACGACGGCAAGTGGGTATATGACAGAATTATGGTTGTGAATTGCCCAAATGTCATTTCGACCGAAAAGCAGGACAAGCAGCTGCTCGACAAGATGTACCGCGAACGTCAGGGGATTATTTATAAGGCGATAAACGCTCTTGTAAACGTGATAAAAAACGACTATCGGTTTACCGAATCCGAAATTGTAACGCAGGCTCGCGAGGATTATATGACTGACAACAATACCGCTATCGCTTTCTTTAACGAGTGTATGCGCCCGTGGATAGGAGGCAAAATTCAGAAGCATTGTACGACGGGACGCGTCTACAAGGTTTATCAGGCGTGGTGCCGCGAAAACAACAACGGCTACGCTAAAACCGCGAAGGAGTTCCGTGAGGAGCTTTCGGCTTATCTCGGCGCAGCCTTTGCCGACCTGACGGTTGTAAGAAACGGCTACAAGTACTACAAAGACTACGGTCTGACGCTCGAAGCAAAGGAGCTGTACGCTTCGGCTTACGGCTATGATGAAGACGAATTCCTGTCAGTCTAAGGTGGGTTTGGTGGAGTATAAGTGGAGTGAAATCACCTTGCTCCACCAATGAAAAACACAGCGTTTATGCGGAATTCGACAGCCGCAGGTGGAGTAGGTGGAGTAATTTATATTTCTCGGAAAGTTTGGTTGGTACATAGAAAGTATGCGTAAAAAGAAAAACTGTATGGAATGGAAACAAGTCCACCAACTCCACCCAAAAGTCCCGCAAAGCCAATGATAATGCGGATTTACGTGTGGTGGAGTACCCTCACAGCGCTCCACCTGACGCCACCCGAAGCGCTACCCCGTGGGGGAGTAATAATCTCTACAGATAAAAAAACGAACAGCGACGTGGGCTGACGTGCATAAATTCGCGTAAGTTTTTTGGGGAATAGGGAAAATTGACTTGATAAATCCCCGAAACAGAGCGAATATAGAGAAAAAAGAGGACAACTCCGCGTTCA
>JBGUUF010000341.1:0-1193 GCA_045133435.1 Acutalibacteraceae bacterium | reverse complement strand
CAAGACCACCACAGCGAATATGCTTGTCAAACGTGTGGAGGATTCGGGCGCAAGCGCGGTCAGACTGTCGCTCGACGAATTCTTCAAGGGTGAAGGTCAGGCTCCGATTCTGCCCAATGGCGCGTATGATTACGAATCGGTCGATGCGCTGAACATCCCGCTCATGCAGGAATGTCTGGTGGCTTTGCTGACCGAGGGCAGATGCATGATGCCGAAATTTGACTTCGATTCAAAGAAGCCTGCACCCGAGCGCAGCCTGCTCGAAGTGGGGGAGAATGACGTAATTATTGTGGAGGGAATTCACGCTCTCAACCCGATAGTCACCCAATGCCTGCCCGACGACAAGATGGTGAAAATCTACATCAGCGTCAAGCAGGGCATAAAGGAAGGCAGCGACGAGGTCATCTCCGCGCATCAAATACGCTTCCTGCGCCGAATGGTGCGTGATTACAAATTCCGCAGCAGCCGCCCCGAGCGTACATTTGACATGTGGCCGCAGGTCGAGCGAGGCGAACGTCTGTATATCGCGCCTTATAAGCGCATGGCGACGGTGACTATCAATTCGATACACATCTACGAAGTCAACGCAATTGCCGCGACTGCCGTGGAAATTCTGTCGGGAATACAGCCTGACAGCAAATATTACAAGCAGGCGCAGATGTATATTGAAAAGCTGCGGATGTTTGAAAATTTGGACGAAAGCATGATTCCCGATGATTCGATGATTCGCGAATTTATTGGACACGATAATTGATTTGTGAAATTATATCTCGAAATTTTAGCGAAATTTAGAAGGTAACAGCATGGACATTTTTTATAAATTTATAGTTTGTTTTATAGCCGGTATCGGCGCGGGACTTGGCACAGGATTTGCGGGAATGAGCGCGGCCGCCGTCATAAGCCCGATGTTGATAACATTTTTGGGCATGGATGCCTACAATGCCGTTGGAATCGCGCTTGCGAGTGATGTGCTTGCGAGCGCGGTCAGCGCGTATACATATAAAAAGAACAAAAATCTCGACATCAAAAACGGCATTGTGATGATGATGACCGTGCTGATTTTCACTGTTGTCGGAAGCTGGATTTCGAGCCTTGTTCCAAGCTCCACAATGGGCAATTTCAGTGTGTTTATGACAATGCTTCTCGGTGTGAAATTTATAGTGAAACCCGTTATGACCACCAAGCAGAAGATG
>JBGUUF010000340.1:0-3360 GCA_045133435.1 Acutalibacteraceae bacterium | reverse complement strand
GATCTGCATACACATCAATTATGCTGCAATCTGCGCTTTTTCTTTTTATTTTAACTTTTCTTCGGCTGTTCCTCTGCCGAATTTTCCTCAGATTTATCCGGCTCACCGATCGCGTCGAGAATTTCGCGGAGATTGTCGGTCGCGCTCTTGGAGGTGTCAACCTTAACGGTGATGTAAGGCGGTGTTTTGTCCACTATCATCACGCGCTTGGGAAGCTTTTCCGACAGGCGGGCGAACATTTCGAGATTCAGGTAATCGCTGTGGAGAAAATATTTGCCCTCCACCTGGCGAATCTCCTTGATACCCGCTTCGGCGGCGCGGCTTCTGAGCTGAGATACGGTGATCAATCCCATTACAGCCTTCGGCGGCTCGCCAAAACGGTCGATAAGCTCGTCGATAACGTCCATCGAATCCTCTTCGTTGCGGATAGAGGCTATCATGCGGTAAACCTCCAAACGAAGCTGTGGCGATTCGATGTAACTCTCGGGAATGTGCGCTTCAATGCGGATGTCAACCAGACATTCGATGTCGCGGGCAAGCGGAGCCTCGCCCTTGACTTGACGGACGGCGGCATTGAGCATCTTCATATACATATCGTAGCCGACGCTCTCGACCTGACCCGACTGGTCGCTTCCCAGCAGATTGCCTGCGCCGCGTATTTGCAAGTCGCGCATAGCGATTTTAATGCCCGAGCCAAATTCCGTGAATTCGCGTATTGCCTGTAATCGTTTGTTGGCAGTCTCATTCAGCGACTTAAAGGGCGGCACGGTCAGATAAGCGTAAGCGCGGCGTGTGCTTCGTCCCACACGACCGCGAATCTGGTGAAGCTGTGCCAAGCCGAAGTTGCACGCGTCCTCGATAATAAGCGTGTTGCAGTTTGGCACGTCAACGCCCGTCTCGATAATCGTGGTGCAAATCAGAATGTCGGCTTCGTGGTCGAGCAGCTTGCGCCACACTTCGCTGAGCGCTTCTTCCGACATCTTGCCGTGTCCTGTGATGATACGCGCTTCGGGCACCATCTGGGCGACTCTCGCGGCCACGGTGTCGATATCGTCTATTTTATTGTGAAGATAAAACACCTGACCGCCACGGCGCAATTCGCGGTGAATTGCCTCGGCGATCATGCCGTTGTCGTGGTCGATGATGTAGGTCTGTACGGGGTGTCGGTCGTGCGGCGGTTCTTCAAGAGAGGAAATGTCGCGCAGTCCGCTCATCGCCATGTTGAGTGTGCGGGGGATAGGGGTCGCTGACAGTGTGAGGATGTCAACGGCGGGGTAACGCTCCTTGAATTTTTCCTTCTGCGCCACGCCGAAGCGCTGTTCTTCGTCGATTATCGCAAGTCCTAAATCGTTGAATTCTACACTCTTTTGAATCAGCTTGTGCGTGCCGATAATCAAATCAATGTCGCCGCGCTTCAGCCGCTTGAGGATCTCGGTCTGCTGCTTGGGCGAGCGGAATCTTGATAAAATTTCTATGCGGAACGGGTATGAATCAAATCGCTTGCAGGCAGTCTGAAAGTGCTGCCATGCGAGGATCGTGGTCGGCACGAGAATTGCGCATTGACGGCCCTCGATCATGCATTTGAAGGCGGCGCGCAGAGCGACTTCGGTCTTGCCGAAGCCAACATCGCCGCAGAGCAGACGGTCCATAGGCGTGGCGCGCTCCATGTCGTGCTTGATTTCCTCCACCGCCTTGAGCTGGTCCATTGTCTCGGTGAATTCAAATCTGTCCTCGAACTCGCGCTGCCATTCGGTGTCCCTGTCGAAGGAATAACCCTTCGCCTTCATGCGCTCGGCGTAAATTTTCACCAGTTTGTCGGCGATGTCGGTGACGTGCTTTTGCACCTTGCGCTTTTGATTTGCCCAATCGTCCGAGCCGAGACGGTTTATTTTGACGGTCGAACCTTCGCGACCGCCGACATATTTGCTCACCATGTCAAGCTGTGTGATAGGAACATACAGCACGTCGCTTTTGGCGTAGTTGATTTTTATGAAATCCTTGGTGATTCCGTCGGTCTTTATCTTTTGAATGCCGCCGAACGTGCCCACGCCGTAGGACGAATGAACCACATAATCTCCCAATGTAAGCTCGTTGAGGTTTTGCAGGTCGAGAGAATTTTTGTTCTTTTTGACCTTTTTGCCCTCGTCAGTGGAGTGATTGTATCGACCCCACGACAGCACGATAACGCCGATAGACATGTATTCAAAGCCCGCCGACAAGCCGCCCTTCGCCACGGTGATGCCCTTAAACAACGGCAGAGTGGGGGAGTCGTTCTGAGTGACGGGCAATTCGGCATTTTTGAGGTCGGTGTAAAGTCCCTCGCATGAGCGCTCAGTGCCGCCGAGCAGGATTATCGAGCTGCCGCCGTCCAGCATGGCGCGCATATCCTCAATAAGCTCGGAGGTCTTGCCGTTCCACACGGGATGCTGGCGGGCATTGACATTGATGAGCGTTTGCAGGTCGAATTCATAGCCGCCGCGGGTGAATGTCTCGAGATAGACCGCGTGCGACAGCTTGTTGATGAATTCGCCGTAGGAAAGGGTGAATTTGTCCATGCCCTTGCAGAGAATCCCGTCGGTGATGAGATTTTTGATTTCCTCGTGCATCAATGCCTCGCAGTTGCGCAGACGTTCCTGCACTGCGACATGTTCGCTCACAACGGTGATAGCGTCCTTGGGCATGTAGTCGAAAATCGTCGCTTCGTAGCTGCACAGCATGGAGATGTATCGGTCGGGAGAGCCGCACTTAATGCCGCTTTCCATGTCGTCCGCTTCGCGCAAAAGTCGTTCCTTTGCGGCGGCTGCGGCTTTCCCGCGTAATGATTTAGCCAATTCGCGCAGTTTGGCCGCAAGCGCAGGCTTGTCGGTGATGATCAATTCCGTCGCAGGCAGAAGCTGGATGGAGTCGATAGGCTCAATACTGCGCTGGGTATCGAGGTCGAAATAGTTGATGGTGTCGATGGTGTCGCCCCAGAAATCCGCACGGACGGGGTGGGGAGCGTCGGGAGGGAAGAAGTCCAGAATTCCGCCGCGCAGGGAGAATTGTCCCGTGCCGTCAACCATGTCGCTTCGCTCGTAGCCGGCGGCTGTCAGGGCATTCACGCAATCCGACACGGCGACTTCCGCGCCTGCCTCCATTGTTACCATGCGTTCCTGAAGCTCTTCGGGCGGAATCGTTAGCTGAGATGCACCGTCCGCGCACACCACGGCCACGTCAAACTCTTCCTTAATTATATGGCTCAAAGTTTCGATACGGTTATGTTCGTATTCGTGAGAACGTCCCTCGAGCGGACGCAGTTCAATATCTCGGGCGGGGCAGAAATACGCGCGAAGTCCCATTGTAGTGAGGTCGGAGCAGGTG
>JBGUUF010000339.1:0-6798 GCA_045133435.1 Acutalibacteraceae bacterium | reverse complement strand
TTGTTGAAATAATATATGAAATACTATATAATTAAAATATTAACGCTCAAAATACGAACATGGAGGATGATTTGATTTGGACGTAAGAGTAGGCGATGTTCTTGAAATGAAAAAGCAGCACCCCTGCGGCTCCAAGCAGTTCGACGTACTGCGCGTGGGGATGGATTTCAAGATAAAATGCAAAGGCTGCGGTCACGAGGTTATGGTGCCGCGCAATAAAATCGAGAAGAATATAAAAAAGATTATCCGTGAGGATGAACAGTAGCGTAATTTCTCTGATTCAGAAACAACCATTTAATATTTTAGAAAAAGGATGAAATAAAATTATGTTTGATAAATTGTCAGCAGCCGAAATCAAGTACGAAGAACTCAGCAAAAAGCTCTGTGACCCCGACATCGTAAACGACAATGCAGTTTACCGCGACACCATGCGCGAATACAAAAATCTCACTCCGTTGGTCGAGAAATACCGCGAGTACAAAAAGGCTAAAGAAACCGAGGAAGAATCCAAAATGCTGCTTGAGGAAGGCATTTCCGACAAGGATTTCCGTGAATTGGTTGAATCTGAGCTGGACGAAGCGCGTACCGCATTAGAGACTATCTCGGAGGAATTGAAAATACTTCTTCTGCCCAAAGACCCAAACGACGACCGCAATGTTGTCATCGAAATACGCGGCGGTGCAGGCGGCGAGGAAGCTGCACTCTTCGCAGGCGTGCTTTTCAGAATGTATTCCATGTATGCCGAGCAGCACGGCTGGAAGATCGAAGTCGTCAATGTAAATGAAACCGAGCTTGGCGGCTACAAGGAAGTCAGCTTCATCGTCAACGGCGAATCGGCATATTCCAAGCTGAAATATGAGAGCGGTGTTCACCGCGTTCAGCGCGTTCCCGAGACTGAGACACAGGGCAGAATACACACCTCCACCGCGACCGTGGCTGTTATGCCCGAGGTGGACGAGGTGGACGTTGAGATAAATCCCGCTGACCTCAAGATAGATACCTACTGCTCCAGCGGTGCGGGCGGTCAGCACGTCAACAAGACCGAATCCGCTATCAGAATCACCCATCTGCCGACAGGTATCGTGGTTGAATGTCAGGACGAGCGCAGTCAGTACAAGAACAAGGATCGTGCCATGAAAATTCTGCGTTCCAGAATCTACGAGGCGGCTATGGAAGAACAGAACAGCAAGATCGCCGCCGAGAGAAAATTGCAGGTCGGCACAGGCGACCGCTCCGAGCGAATCCGCACCTACAACTATCCGCAGGGACGCATGACCGACCACCGCATCGGACTCACCCTCTACAAGCTTGATACAATCCTCAACGGCGACCTTGACGAAATATTCGACGCACTCATCACCTCCGCCAGAGCCGAACAGTTGAAAGCATCCATCGACGAGAACGCAGAGTAATTCATAATTAATTTTGGTGATCGCCATGAATGAATTTGAAGTTAAATGTCGGGAATTTTTCGAGCAGGTCGGTAATCACAGAACTATGGTGCTATCCACGTCGCTGAATGACAAGGTCACTTCCCGCATGATGAGCATTATCGTGATGAACGGAAAGTTCTATTTCCAAACCGACACAACTTTCCGCAAATACGAGCAGATACAAGGCAACCCGCATATTGCCCTCTGCGCTGACAATATTCAAATCGAAGGCGTGTGCCGCGAGATCGGACGACCGCAGGATAATTCCGAATTCTGCAAGCTATACCGCGAGCATTTTTCGGTGTCATACGAGCTGTATTCGGAACTGAGAAATGAGCGTCTGTTTGAGATAATTCCGACGTACATTCAAAAATGGATATACGAGAACGGCAAGCCGTTTGTTGAAGCTCTTGATTTTGAGAATGAAGCTTACCGCAAACAGGAATATATCTGTGAACACAGGGTTTGAAATATGGGTGATTCACAACTTGAAAAGTTATATAATCAATATCTGACCCGCAATGACACGGAAATTTACATTAACGAAAAAAGATACATCCGTCTTTTGCATTCGGAGTTCATTCAAATTTCGGGCAAAGACTTTTTGATTGCCTACATTCCCTCAAAACTTGACTGCAGAATCGGCGACATAATTCAAGACGAAAACGGAAGTAAATTTGTGCTTGAAACACCGATACACATGCGTTTCAGCGGTGATATTCCAAAATGGTATCTGAATACGACGCCATGGTCACTGAAGTGGGGAAACACTAATGAAATCGGCAATTATATTACTTTAGCTTGAACTTAAAAAAGAAAATAATTTTATTATAGAAGAATGAAATGGATGACGCAATGGCAGTACAAACCAAATACAGGCGAAAAATCATTTTGGACGGCAGGCAGTATGTATGGTACGTCAAAAAAGACGATGATTTCTGCGGCAGACATATCCTGCACATCATTTCGTCAGATAAAAAATTGATACTCGCCTTCCCACTGGACACTGAAATTTTTTATGTCGTCAGCAAAGGCAAGGTGTTTCAGAATACAGCACCCGACGGCTGTTGGAAGCGATATGCCGTGCCGATAAAGAAAGCTCTGCCGGTCACACCGAAGCGGGTCTCACAGCTTATTGACTGGGCATTAAACGGCACGGATGCGACCGGTGTTGAGTTTAACGATATGGAGAATCTATTGTGATAAATACTAACTACAAGGAGTGATAAAGCTATGGATAAAAAAGAACTCGCCGCCAAAACCGTCGCGGCGCTCAAAGCCTTATACCCCGACGCGCTTTGCTCGCTGACCTGCTGTGACCCGGTTCAGCTCATAATCGCGGTACGTCTCTCGGCACAATGCACCGACGCGCGTGTAAATCAAGTCACCCCCATTCTGTTTGAAAAATATCCCACCCTCGACGACCTCTGCAATGCGTCGGTCGAGGACATCAGCGAGATAATCAAGCCTTGTGGTCTGTTCAATACCAAAGCGCGCGACATTAAAAATCTCGCGGTCATGATACGCGACGTACACGGCGGCGTTGTTCCCGACAGCATGGATGAGCTGCTGAAACTGCCGGGAGTCGGGCGCAAAACGGCTAATCTGATTTTGGGCGATGTCTACGGCAAGCCCGCAATAGTCGCCGATACTCACTGCATACGCATATCGGGCAGAATTGGCTTGACCGACGGCACTAAGGACCCTGTCAAGGTTGAAAAGCAGCTTCGCGCCTGCGTTGGGCCGACCGAGGGTAACGACCTCTGCCACCGTTTCGTGCTGTTCGGACGGGATGTGTGCACCGCGCGCTCGCCAAAATGCGGTAAATGCTCGCTCAGTGGATTCTGCAAATATTACTGCGTATCGTAAGGACTGCGCAACATCGGGTTAGGCAGCTAAATTTTCTCATCTACCCAACAATATTAAAATTTGTGGAGGAGTTTTTATGGCAAGAACGGAAACGGTCGTGCTCACCAACATGTGCATGGTGTACGACCACGACGGAAATATTTTGGTTGAAAATCGAATGGACGAGCATTGGGGCGGGTTGACCTTTCCCGGCGGTCATGTGGAAAAAGGCGAGCCGTTCGTGCAGTCGGTCATCCGCGAAGTCTATGAGGAAACAGGCTTGACTATCGAATCTCCAAAGCTCTGCGGTGTAAAGCAATTCACCCACTACGAAGGCTCGCGGTACATCGTGTTTTTCTTCAAGACAGACAAATTCAGCGGTGATATTCACTCATCCGACGAGGGCGAGGTGTTTTGGATAAAACGCAGCGAACTGGGCAATTACAAAATCGCGCCCGACTTCGACCAAATGCTTGAGGTATTTGAAAGTGACGAACTCAGCGAGTTTTATTACGACAGTGAGTTCAATGTCCATCTGATGTGAGGTGCTACCCATGAAGCAAAATACATATACCGAGATCATTCGCGACCAAACCGACAAGGCTATCTGGGAGGTGCAGAACGTCATCGACTGCATTCCCGACGAAATGTGGGACAAAGAATATTGCGGCATGCCGCTGTGGAAGCACGTCTATCACACGCTGCATTCGCTGGATCTGTGGTACATCAACCCCGACGACCCCAATTACTCCGAGCCGCCTTTTCATACCGAAAATCTCAACAATCTCGACGCGGTATCCGAAGGCAGGCTCACCCGCGCGCAGATCAACGATTACTTCAGCGGAATAAAATCCAAATTGAACGATTATCTTGAAAATCTTAGCGACACTCAGCTTCTCCAATATCCCGACTGTTGCGATTACACGCGCTTTACTCTCATAATCGCGCAATTCAGACACCTGCACAGCCACATGGGAATGTTCATGGGCTTCATTATTCAGGCGACAGGACAATGGCCGACTGTGCTGGGATTAAAAGGCAAAATTCCCGACGGCGATTACAACAAATTCTGCTGATGCGGGTGGAGAATTTGTAAGCATGGCTCCAACAAATGTGTGCTTTCTGTGTATTGCTTGACTTTCCACTCACAAAAATATATACTATTATATTAGTGTTGCGTTCAGCAGCATTTGTTACATATGAATGCAGCGAGTAGTGTTTATCACATAAATCCGGTTGGCGGTGGGTAAATACTGCTCGTTCTATATTTAAATATTTATTAAAGGATGTGTTTTAATGCTCAAAGTGCTTGCAAAAAGCATAAGGGAGTACAAAAAGCCCTCCATTATCACCCCGATTTTGGTGTCAATGGAAGTCGTGCTTGAGTGTATCATCCCTTTCATCATCGCCGAGCTGGTCAACCAGATCAAAGCGGGATGCAGTCTCAGCGTGATCGTGAAATACGGTCTTGTGCTGATCATTATGGCGATGCTCTCGCTGATGTTCGGTGCATTGGCGGGCATGACCTGCGCCACCGCTTCCTGCGGCTTTGCCAAAAATCTGCGCAAGGATATGTTCTATGCCATTCAGGATTATTCGTTTGACAACATAGACAAATTCTCCTCCGCGTCGCTCGTAACACGACTCACCACCGACATCACCAACGTGCAGATGGCCTACATGATGATAATTCGTATAGCTGTCCGTGCACCGCTGATGCTGATATTCGCATTCGTTATGGCATTCATCATGGGCGGCAAAATGGCATGGATATTCCTCGTCGTCGTTCCGATTTTGGGCGGCGGACTGGGATTGGTCATCGCCAAAACAATGCCGCTTTTCCGCAGAGTGTTCAAGAAATACGACGCGCTCAACAGCTCCATTCAGGAAAATATCAAAGGCATGCGCGTGGTCAAATCCTTCGTGCGTGAGGACTACGAAAAGAAAAAATTCGGCACCGCCGCCAAGGATGTTTGCAACGACTTCACTCGCGCAGAACGCATTCTCGCTATCAACAACCCGCTCATGCAGTTCTGTCTCTATGTGGTCATGATATTCGTGCTTTCCTTCGGCTCTTACACCATAATCACCTCACGCGGTCTTGACCTCGATGTTGGTCAGTTCTCCGCACTGCTCACATACAGCTTTATGATACTCAGCAGCTTGATGATGCTCTCAATGATATTCGTTATGGTCACAATGGCGGGCGAATCCAGCAAGCGTATCGTCGAGGTGCTCAACGAAACAAGCACGCTCTCCAACCCCGAAAATCCCCTTTATGAAGTAAAAGACGGCTCGATCGAGTTCGACAATGTCAGCTTCAAATACGCCGCCTCCGCCAAGCGCATGGCTCTCTCGGACATCAATCTCAAGATAAAATCCGGCGAGACTATCGGCATTATCGGCGGTACAGGCTCGTCCAAATCCACACTTATCCAGCTCATCTCCCGTCTGTATGACACCACCGAAGGCTCGGTGAAGGTCGGCGGTCACGATGTCCGCGAATACGACATCGAAACCCTCCGTAATCAGGTCGCGGTCGTACTGCAAAAGAACCTGCTCTTCTCAGGCACAATTAAAGAAAATCTTCGCTGGGGCAACAAAGATGCCACTGACAAGGAAATCATCGAGGCCTGCAAGCTCGCGCAGGCTGACGAATTCGTGTCCACTTTCCCCAAGGGCTACGACACCTACATCGAGCAGGGCGGCGCGAATGTGTCGGGTGGTCAGAAACAGCGTCTCTGCATTGCACGCGCTCTGCTGAAAAAGCCGAAAATACTCATTCTCGACGACTCCACAAGCGCAGTTGACACCAAGACCGACGCATACCTCCGCAAGGCGATGAAAGAATATATCCCCGACACCACAAAAATCATCATCGCTCAGAGAATTTCCTCCGTTGAGGATGCCGACAGAATCATCGTCATGGAAAACGGCACGGTAAATGCAGTGGGCACACATTCTCAGCTCCTTAAAAAGAATGAAATCTATCGCGAGATATACACGTCTCAGAACAAGGCAGGTGATTCCGAATGAAACCTAAAAAGCAAATGACCAAAAAAGGCACCATCCCGCGCTTATTTAAAATGATGCTGGGATTCTATCCCAAAATGCTGCCCATCACGCTCTTCTGTATCGTGTTCAGCGCAGTCATAAGCTCCATTCCGTCGATATTCATGCAAAACATTATCGCCCTCATCGAGGAAAGCTGGCAGACAGCAAACTGGAGCGATGTCGGCGGCAAAATTCTCGGATTCGTCGGGATCTTGGTAGTGCTTTACATTCTCTCAATAGTCTCCGCATTTTCCTACAACCAGCTCATGGCGATCATCACTCAGGGCACGCTCAAAAAGACGCGCGAGAAAATGTTTGACAAGATGCAGAGCCTGCCTATCAAATATTTCGATACCCACAATCACGGCGACATCATGAGCCACTACACCAATGACATCGACACTCTGCGCCAGATGATCTCACAAAGTATGCCGCAGCTTATCATCTCGGGTGTGACCGTGCT
>JBGUUF010000338.1:0-2242 GCA_045133435.1 Acutalibacteraceae bacterium | reverse complement strand
ACTTGGAGCAGCGGAAAAATCCTCTGTGCGCATAGGCAACTTCGATATTATGCAGTGGGAACGGCATTTTGTAGACTGTATCTTTCGTGTATGCAAACGTCCCTCTGTCCACGCTCTCGATGTAAAGAATATCCCGCACGGGCACCATGCATTTTATGCTGTCGCGGCTGCACGGGATTTTTTCATCCCCGCCGCTCGCCACGCGAACGATGTCCTCAACCACCTCATTCATTTCGAGATAATTGACAATGACCTCGTCCTCTCCCTTTTCGATCTGGTTTAAAGTAATCTTCACAAAATAACCGCCCTCATTGATTTTTCTTGATGGATTTATAATACACGATTAAATTAATTGACGCAATACCCCCGAACACAAGATGTATTTTTTACTGCGCAGGATGCAAAAAAACTGACACCATTATAAAACCAGTGTCAGTTTGAATTTATAAAGGGATGTCTAATAATCTTTAAACTTACCTCTCAACGACCACTCGAAAATCTTCGATTTTCTTGTTAGTTTTTTATTATGCAAAGCTACGCTTCGCTATTTTCTTTTTATTTTTGGTTTATCTTTCACTTTAGTCTCACAGGGGCTTTGCCCCCGCACCCCCACCAGGGCTTAACCGCTATTCAAGGAATAGCGGTGTGCCCATGGACCTGCCAAGAGGGTCCTTACCGCCATTCCTTGAATGGCGGTTTCCCTCTGGATTCCCGATGTTGAGTGGTTATCTGAAATTTACTTGTTCTTGCTCCAAGCCTTCATTCTCTGAGTCTTATCGAGAATGACCTTTCTCATTCTGATCGACTTGGGTGTGACCTCTACCAATTCATCATCAGCGATGAATTCAAGGCACTGCTCAAGGCTGAGAACAGTGTGCGGCACAAGTCTGAGAGCTTCATCCGAGCCGGAAGCACGGGTATTGGTAACGTGCTTTTTCTTGCAGACGTTTACCACGATGTCCTCTGACTTCGGGGATGCACCGACGATCATGCCCTCGTAAACAGGGATGTTAGGACCGATGAACATTCTGCCGCGATCCTGTGAATTCCACAGACCGTATGCGGTGGAATCGCCTGTCTCGTGAGCGATAAGGCTGCCCTGCTGACGAACGACAATATCTCCCTTATAAGGCTCGTAGCCGTCGAAGATGCTGTTCATAATGCCGTTGCCGTTGGTATCGGTGAGGAATTCCGAGCGATAGCCCATAAGACCTCTGGCGGGAATTCTGAATTCAAGATGAGTGATGCCGCTCTCACGGGTATCCATGTTGAGCATTTCAGCTTTGCGTGTGCCGAGCTTCTCCATGACCGCGCCGACATAATCCTGCGGCACTTCGATCATCAGCAGTTCCATAGGCTCATGCTTCTTACCGTTGATCTCCTTATAAATAACCTGCGGGCGGGATACCTGGAATTCATAGTTTTGGCGGCGCATTGTTTCAATTAATATGGAAAGGTGAAGCTCACCTCTGCCCGAAACTTTGAAGCAGTCGGTAGTTTCAGTCTCTTCAACGCGCATAGCGACGTTGGTTTCAACTTCCTTAAACAGACGGTCGCGGATGTTGCGGCTGGTGACATATTTGCCTTCTTTGCCCGCGAAGGGTGAGTTGTTGACCATGAACATCATGGAGACAGTCGGCTCGTCTATCTTGACAAACGGCAGCGGCTCGACGCAGTCCGGAGCACATGCAGTCTCGCCGATATTCAGCTCGGTAAGTCCCGAAACAGCGACGATGTCGCCGACAGAAGCTTCACTTGCTTCTACTCTTTGCAGACCTTCAAACTGATACAGCTTACCGATTTTTACATTTTGATTTGTGCCGTCGCGGTGGCAAAGCACGAGCGACTGACCGTTTTTGATACTGCCGCGCTCAACACGACCGATACCTATACGACCGACATAATCATCATAGTCTATATTGGAGAAAAGAACCTGTGCGGGAGCTTCCGCGTCGCCCTGAGGTGCAGGAACTTCGTTGAGGATAGTCTCAAACAGCGCGGTCATATCCTTGCCCATATTGTCAGCGTCCATCGAGGAATATCCGTCACGGCCGGAAGCATAGACAACAGGGAATTCGAGCTGGTCCTCGTTTGCGCCGAGGTCGATAAAGAGGTCGAGTATCTCGTCAACCACCTCAGCCGGTCTTGCGCCGGGACGGTCGATCTTATTTACAACAACGATAGGCTTCTTGCCGAGACCGAGAGCCTTTTTCAATACAAATCTTGTCTGAGGCATGCAGCC
>JBGUUF010000337.1:0-8206 GCA_045133435.1 Acutalibacteraceae bacterium | reverse complement strand
GCAACCTCCGTTTCTGGTTTCTCGTCAATTCCATTTTAACGGATTTGGTGCAAATATGCTCTACTTTTTTGAAATTTTTTTATTTTTCTTTTTAGTAGGCTCTATTTGTTACCCCAACATTTATTATAGAGCCATTAAAAGAAAGTTATCCTCTTGCCTAGGCAAGGGGATTTTTTATTGAAAAAACGCCGGTGATTATTGAAAGCAGGTAAAAGCGAGCAGTCCCTTTGGGGGCTGCCCGCGAAAGACATCGGACGGCAGAGCCGACCGTTGTGCAGTTTTAGGAGAACACGCGCAGCGCTTTTGAGGGAGTCCTCACTATTTGCGGCGTTTGTGTGAACAAGAAATTTTCAGGAGAAAAATATGGAAGAATTTAAGAAGGTTACTATCAGTTTTACGAAAGATCAGTTGGAAAAGATGGATGAAATCATGTCAAAGGAGCAGGGCTACTCACGCAGTTCTCTGGTGCGTGAGGCAGTAGATTATTATCTCGGTTACCTCGCTCAAAAGGGAAGTGTCAGCAATCTGTCACCCATCATCAGTCAAAATATCAAGCTGGTGCTCGGGAGATTTGAAGAAAACCTGAGTGAGATGCTTTTCAAGTTGGCAGTTGAAGTGAGCAAAAGCAATATTCTTTCTGCGCGTAACAGTGAGCTGAACGACTACGCGCTCAACTATCTCAATGATGTGTCCGAGCAGCTTGTCGCAGAACATAACGGTGTGCTCAACTTGAAAAAGGCGATTGATTTCGTCAATGGAGAAGAAAATGGCTAAGATTATTGTATCATGTCGCTTCCAAAAAAGCGCGAAAGATATGGCTGACCTCATAAGATATATGGCAACCCGTGAGGGCGTTGAGAAGTTGCCGAGCGGTCAAAAGTATAATCTCGCAACTTCAAAACAGCACGACCTCATTCTATCTGTGGTGAAGCACTTCCCTCAAAGCAAAAAGTTTCTTGAATATGATGACTTCTATGCTATGCCCACGAGGGAAAATGCGAATGAATTTCTGGACGCAGTCGCGGAGAGATACGCTGACCGCGCGGATGAATTGAAGGGCTTGGTCAGCTACATTTCCAACAGACCCGGTGTTGAAAAGCTTGGCTCACACGGCTTGTTTACACAGTTTGATATGCCGATCGATCTCAATACGGTCGCGGAACGGGTCGCCAATCATGACGGAGTAATCTGGACTGAGGTAGTCAGCCTGCGTCGTGAGGATGCCGAACGTCTGCATTTCAACAACGCCGAAGCATGGAAAAATCTTGTGAGGCGTAATATGAATGAGATTGCCAAAGCCATCGTATCAAGGTTGAGGACTTGGAGTGGTACGGCGCTTTCCATAACACAACCCACCATGAGTATTACGGCATGTCCATGTGAACAGCGAGATTAGAGCCCTGTTTCGCCGTGTATCGCCCTGTGTGCGATTTGTTGAGCAAAGACAAGTGTGTGCCCGGCCGGATTGTTTGCGCGGTGTTGGGCATTTGTCACAATTTGTGGGAGACAACCCGTTTTGTCAGGTGTAGCAGTCATATCCATTTTTGCCTATAGCAGACGCCCTTTTTACTATAAGATAGTCTGAATATTTTAAATACCCGTCAAGAGCTTCGTTATACTCTCGGTTGATTCGGGTTTCTTTCAATAGGATCGAAATAACGGTTTTGCTTTCAATGCAGCTTCGTTATTGAGGTATATATATTTTGACTATGGTTCCGCCGTCGCGCGGAGCGATCTCCATTTTTCCCTTACACATCATTTCGAGCCTTTCGCGTATATTTGCGAGCGCGATATGCGGCTCGTCGTTGTCCTTCGCGCCGAAGCCCGGTCCGGTGTCGGCAACGGTTATTTCAACGCCGTTCTTTACTTCTCGGGTTTGAATATGGATGGTAAGCGGATCAAGGTCGGGGTCAACTCCGTGCTTGACGGCGTTTTCCACGATGGGCTGCAGGGTCAGCGGAGGAAGTCTGAAATCCGTGTAATCCGTATCAAACTCCACAAACAGCTTACCCTCAAAGCGTACCTGCTCAACGGACAAATACGCTTTTGTGTGTTCCAGCTCCTCGGTAAACGGGATAGTTATTTCCTTGGCGATCGTCGTAAAATTCTTTCTGAGATAATTGGTGAAGTTCAGCGTTACCTTCTGTGCCTTAGCCGCATCCTGCTCGATCAGATAGTAGATGCTCGTCATTGTGTTGTAGATGAAATGCGGACGCATTTGCAGTACGGCAAGTTTTACCTTCTGGTTAGCAATTTCTTCCTTTTGCTTGACATACCGCTTTCCCTGATCGACAAACAGCATCAGTTCCATCGCGAGCAGCATGACAGAAACAGGCGCAATCAAATATACCAATATGAGAATGAATTGGAGCTTTGAAAGCTGTTTTCTCCTGCGAATCACCGCGACAAAGCAAACGATCAGGCTGATTGCCGTAAAAAGCAGATAAACCAGTATCAACCAGCGCTTTTGCTCTGTGCCGTCCGGCGTCGGAACAGCAAAAAGCGTGCGTGTCAGCAGGTCGCCGACGGCTGCCGCTGCGGATAATCCCCAAAGGCTGAGGATAAGCTTCCACAGGAAAGACTTGCGGGGTTCCTGCGAACAACAGCGTAAGATGTAAAGCGTCAACAGCGGAATAATGGTAGATGAAAACAAAACGCCGAGGAAATCACACGCTGTTTGAAGCGGTATATTTTTCCAATACAGAGCGGCAAGCTGACCGATCAGAGCGGCAGCCGTTTTTAATATCATCGCGGAAAAGAATACAATGCAAAACTTCCGCCACTGACTTTCGGTATCACGCAGGATAAAAGTGATCAGTATTCCGAGCACACCGAGCAATAAGGTCGTCAAATCTATCACAGCAGAAAAATATGTCGTCCAATCCATCATAGCCGCAGCCCCCTTATCGGAAATCTCAGCCGCGTGAGGTGATCGCGCACCTGTTTTGCGGAAAGGGGTTTTACGGCAAAGCCGCAGGCGCCGGTATCCCACGCCTCCAGCGCGTAATCGGGATAGGCGGTCAAATAGATCACGTTTGTTCGCGGATTGATTTTCAGCATCTCACGGCACAGTTCAAGCCCGTTAAGCTTGCCCATTTCGATATCGATATAAGCCAAATGTACGCGGTTGGATTTGGCGAATGACAGCGCTTCTGTCGGAGAAGTAAAGCCTGTGACCAAAGCGTTGGGAAGCAAATGACCGATCACCGACATACCGCCCTTTAGAATGATACTCTCGTCATCAACCATAATGATGTTTGGTTCCTCTACGGTGTTGTCAATCGTTTCCAATAAAATGTTGATGTCCATATCTAAACATTTGGAGATCCGCAGCAGCAGAACAGCGTCGGGGATCCGCCGTCCCGTCTCCCAGTTTGCTATCGTGCTGCGTTCCACAAACAGCATATCGGCGAGCTGCTGCTGGGACAGATTTTTTTCAGTTCTGAATTGTTTCAGGGTATCGGCAAAGGAATCCTTCATGTGCTTTTCCTCTCATGGAAGTATACTGTATCTATTATATTATAAGGGAAGTACCTTTGAAATACAACACCATTCCAAAAGAAGATGTCACGCTCTGACACATCTTATTGTCTTATGGAGTATTTATGATAGAATTAAACTGAGTAATTTTGTAAAACAGCGGAAAACAAGTAGGCAAAAGTATTCGCCGGTTTTCAGGTAATAAACGTTTCACGTTTTATTATATCAATTTTAAACTAAGGAGAGAAAAACATGAAATTTCCCAATGCAGCAAAAGGCGTGAAAAAAATCTTTAACGCCGAAATTATTTCACTGATCGCCGCCTTGATCGGCGGAGCCGGACTCATTCTGGGTTTGATCGGAGCTTCGAACGAAACCGACGAGTCCGCCGGTACAACTCTGCTTGCCGTTTCGGGCGCTTTGTTGATCGTTTCCGGTATCGCGCTTTTGGTCGCAGGGATCATGAACATCATCGGCTTTATTCAGGCGGCAAAGGATGAGGAAGGCATCAAGAGAGCAGTGCTCTGTACGGTATTCAGCGCTCTGTTTGCGTTCGTTGCCGCGTTCTTTGAGAATCAGACCGGCTTCCTCGGCGGACTTGGCACCGTTTTATCGTCGATTGCCACTGTGTTGAATATGCTTGTTGCGCTCTTCATGATCGGCGGTCTGATGAATCTGTCCGCGAAGTGCAACAGACACGATATGGTCAAGAGAGGTCATAGCATCCTTACCACGATCGTCGTTTCCTACCTTATCACTTTGGCCCTCAGTATATTGATTCGCTTCGGCGCATATACATCCTCTTTCGGCGCAGGCGTTATCAACTGGCTGTCCGGTCTTTCGGCGCTGTTTACCGTGTTCATCTACGTTCTCGAGCTCATCTATCTCGCAAAAGCGAAGAAGATGCTGGCAGAAAACTAAAAACATTGACCGTGGTGTTACTGCGTCCTTGCGGCGCGGCAACACCTTGTCCATTTTATACGGAGGTATGAAAATGAAAAAATTACTATCATCTGTCAGTGTGATCCTTGTGCTTGTTATGCTGCTGAGCATGGCGGCTCCGATGACTGCGTTTGCGGCCGGCGACGAGATCACAGTGAAAGACCTTACGGCGCATATCTATAACATGGACGATACCGAAACGATGCAATGTCTGTTCAAAAGCTCTATGCCCGATATGGCGTTCATCTCTACGGTGGATTTCTTAAAACACATCTATGTTGACAAGCCATCCGAAGTAAAGAACGCGGACGGTACCTACACGATAACCAATCCAAAGGGAACAATGGTTATCGACCCTCAAAAGGACACGCTTCATTTCGATTATTTTGAGGACTTTATCTCGGCTAAGGTAAACGTGGAAGGTACCGAAATGAACGTGCCTTACATCAAGGAATACGCGCCTGTCAACGAGGGAGAAAGAAACGGACTCGATCTTGACCTTTCGCCTTATAAAATCGATATTATCGAACATGACGGAAAAACCTATTTCCCCGTGTCGTCAATCGGACTCCTTGTCAGCGAGACGTATAATACAGCGGTGTATAACGAGGACAACATTTATTTTGTCCATTGTGCCGATATCGTGATGGGAAACTGTTATTACAAAAACAAGATGGTTTATGATACCCTCAAGCGCAGCAAGGCTCTGGTCGAGCTGACTTATAACGACCTGTGCTTCGCGGTTGATAAGCTTTACGGCAGACCCGCTCAGGCTGAGATCGCGTCGGTGATCGCAGAAAAAGGCTTTGACAAAGCTCTGGACGAGTACAACGACGATACCCGTCGGGCAAAAGAATTGCTTTTATCGGAAAACACGGTTGATTATGTTCTCGGAACGGCTTATCTCGCACAAATATTCTCCGACGGAGGTCATACGGCGATACATTACCCTGCGGTATTGTCGATTCTTACCCCCGGAACCGCTGTATATGATGAGTTAAACAGATTATTCGATGAAGAGGGTTTCCGTGACGCAAATGCGGTAAAATATGTGATGAGCAGTCTTTCCTCCAGCCAGAAAGCCACCAATATGTCGGAATTCAGAAGCGGTAAATACAAAGATTATGATCTTGTAAAGTCGTGGGATGACAAGTCAGCGTCAAAGCTTTATGTTGCGGGAGATACAGCTGTTTTCGCCTTTGATTCGTTTATTAACGAGGCAGTTTATCATTTCAAATGGTCTCTTGACTACGCTAAGGAAAAGGGCATTAAGCGTTTTGTGATAGACCTGTCCTGCAACAGCGGCGGCAACGCGGCAGTCGTAATGTATATCATGGCTATGATCACCAACAAAGACAAGGACAGTTATACCATGTCATACAGAAAACTTCAGACGCTTACAGGCAACATCGTAAGAACCGATCACGATATTGATTTGAATTTAGACGGTGAGATCAACGACCTCGACAAGAGCGTATATTATGATTTTGAATATGCTTTTATCACATCCAATATCTCGTATTCCTGCGGCAATCTGCTTCCTTGCCTGGCAAAGGAAGCGGGCTTCCCGATACTCGGCGAAAGAAGCGGAGGCGGCGCATGCTCGCTTTTGATCGCCTATACTCCCGAGACGTTTTTCTACACGCTGTCGAGTTATAATAAGCTTATCACCAAGGACAACAAGGACGTTGACAACGGCGCTGAGCTCGACTTTGACCTGACAAAGCAGAAGGCCAACGATGACGGCACAAAAACAATTGATTACTCCGGACTGTATGATATAGAGGATATCAGCCGCAAGATAGATACCATCTATAACGGACCGGTGTACGGCGATGTTGACGGCGACGGCAATGTGACCATAGCCGACGTGACGCTGATCCAGAAGGCGGCGATCGACCTTGTCAGCTTTACCAACCTGCAAAAGCAGCTTGCCGACGTCAACGGCGACGGAAAGGTTAATGTACTCGACGCGAGCTGCGTACAAAGATATATCGCCGGCTACTCAAAAAAGACAGGCAAAACGGGCGAAGCAATGCGGCAGGAGGCTGATGCGGAGTACACGCTTGTAAAAAGCGTCGAATGCTATCGCTGGGACGACGGATACGATGGCTGGCAGCCGGCGCAGACAACGTCGATCGAATATGAAAACGCCTATCCGGTCATGATTGAAAAACTCGAAAATTACGAGGATGCCGTACCTGTAAAGACAGTATTTGAATACACTTTTGACGGCGAAAAGCCCGCGACCCGAACCGAGACCGATCTTACAAATAATACAATAACCACTGTGAAATACAACGACGGCAGAGTTTACGATTGTGATATGAAACATCTCAACAGCAGCAGTACGGAAAAACAAATGTACCAGTACGGCAACGGCGGAGAATACTTTACAATGGTTCTTCATGATGATTTTATGTCAGGCGAAGGATATACTCCCGACGTTATGAAGGAGGAAATGGATTCTGTTTCGGTCACTACCGAAAACGGTCTGCTGAAGCGAACTACCAACACCGGCATTTACACGAAATGGTCGGAGGGTGAAGAAAAGGTATGGGTGAGATTCAGAGGCATATATACCGCCGATTATGACGACGACGGTATCGTCAGCTTTCTGTCCGCGGTATATTCGGATACGGGATATGAGGAGCAGGGAAAATATGAGGTAAAGAAGGAAAACGGACAGATCACTGAGATCACTCGGTACACCCCCAGCGGCGGCGAGTGGAAGCCGTATGAACAATATGTTTTCGAGTATAACGATACCGAGATCAGCCCGTCAAGATACGCAGCGATGATCAATTACTTTATCACCAATCACGGCGGAAACTATTATTATTACAACTGGTATTAAGGCTTTTATATTTTGTTATGGGAGGAGATGATCTGTCTGATTTGCGTACAAAACTATACCAAGAAGTACGGCGATAAAACCGTTGTGAACGATATCTCGTTCACCGCAAAAGACGGCGCTATCACCGGATTTATCGGTCACAACGGAGCCGGTAAATCAACAACGATCAAAGCGATCACGGGCGTTATTCGCCCGACAAGCGGTTCCATTACGATCAATGGGATCGACATCCAGAAGGACGGAAAAAAGGCGAAAAGTCAGTTCGGCTATGTTTCCGACAGCCCCGATCACTTTTTGAGGCTCAGCGGAATCGAATATCTGAATTTTATGGCGGATATTTATGATACGCCGTTAGAAGGAAGATCCGCGTTCATTGAGGATTACGCCAAACGCTTTGGCATTTACGACTCACTGAACGGCACGATACTCTCGTATTCTCACGGAATGCGTCAGAAAATCATGATCATGGGCGCGCTGATCCACAACCCGTCCGTATGGATTTTAGACGAGCCCCTGACCGGCCTCGATCCGCAGTCGGCATTTGAGCTCAAACAGATGATGCGCGAGCACGTAAAAAAAGGGAACTCGGTGTTCTTTTCAACACACGTGCTCGAGGTTGCCGAAAAGCTGTGCGACGAGATATGCATCATCAAAAAAGGAGAGCTTTTGTACTGCGGAACACTTGATGAACTGAGGGCTACGCACAAATCAAATGCTTCACTGGAAAACATTTTTCTTGAATTAACAGAAACAAAAGAATAATTGGAGGTAGTAAAAATGGCTATGTCTATTGTGTTTGGTGTATTAGGAGTCGGTTTGATTATTTTCGGCATAAAAATTCTTCTTACCGGCACACTTACAAAAAGCGAGGAGGCGAAAATCGCCTCGTATTCAAAGAAAGGCGCACGCACTTATAAGCTGATCAAT
>JBGUUF010000336.1:0-1445 GCA_045133435.1 Acutalibacteraceae bacterium | reverse complement strand
CTCGACCCCGCCAAGAGGGCTTGCCCCCTTGGATTCCCGATGTTGCGCAGTCTTTATGATACGCAACTACATCTGATCTAATGGTATATTAGGAGGTTTTATATTTTGAATAACATTAAGGGAATGCCGCTGGTCAATATCGTGGCGGCAGAAATTATTACACAGGGAGATTCGCCGGTACTGATGTGCTTTGATACGGCTTCTTCGGTTACTCCCGAGCCGTTTGTCTCGGAGGGTGAGGAGAAGGAGCTGCGTGTCAAAAATCAGATACTCGCGCAGAACTGCCTTGAGGACATCATCAAGGGCTACGACATCAAGCTCAAGGATGTTGTGTTCCGCCCCGAGCTTTTCGCACTGCTGGACGGCGGTAAATCGTCCGAGCTGTATTCGGGCAGTGTCAGCAGATATGCCGCACCTGTGGCAAGTCAGGTGTCCGACAGAACCCGCTTTACACTGCGCCTTTACAGCGAGGAGAAAAACGGCAACGGCGAACCTGCATCATATTGCAGATTTTCGTTTCCGCAGTGCGTAGGCACGCCCGCTTCGTTCTCGCTGGAGGACGGCTCGTTCTTCGCGCCCGAATACGAAATTCACTCCCGCCCGTCTGGCGGCGAGAGCGCAATGATCATCGAGTGCATGAGTTCCATGCCGACCTACGTTTCGAGCGCGTCGGATTTCCCGTCGAGTCCCGAAATCGGAGCGGAATTTATCGCAGTGCAGACCATCAGCGTTGTGGGCGGCATTGAACTCAATGCGGGCGAATCTGTGTATTGGAACGGCAGCAGCTATGTCAAGGAATAGCTTTAAGGAGGATTTTACATGAATTCACATGTTGATTACAGAAAATATTCCGAGGGTCAGAGCGTCATGCTGCCCGGCTGGGAGGCAGATACCGAATTTGAAGCGGTACTGCGCAGACCGTCAATGCTCGGACTGGCGGCGGCGGGAGTGATCCCGAATGAACTGCTGTCCTGCGCTAGAAGGCTTTTTGACGAGGGTATCAGCGGCGAGCTGCCTATGGACGAGCTTGGGCGCGTACTGGGCATTATCGCCGAGAATTCGCTGGTATCGCCCACACTTGCCGAGCTTGAGGAGAGCGGTGTGGGATTGACCGACCTCCAGCTTGCGGCGATATATAATTTCGCGATGACGGGGGTGCGCAGTCTACAGTGCTTTCGTCAAGTCGCCGAGAATAGTGAATGTGATCGCAATGTCGGTTGAATTCAATGCAAGACCCAGTGAGATCATGGGCGTGCAGGACAGCTATACCGCCTACTGCTTCGACGAGGCGTGTATGTATATCCGCGGCAAGATCGCGGAGGGCTGTCCTCTGCCGCCCGAGATTTCGGGAATTGAAGGCAACAGGAATTTTATTGACACATTCGGAAGTATGAAGGGAGTTGAATTTAATGATAAACGCAGGTACAGTAGCGGCGTATCTCACG
>JBGUUF010000335.1:0-5930 GCA_045133435.1 Acutalibacteraceae bacterium | reverse complement strand
TGTGGGTGCGGATTCACTCGGTTTCGTGTCGGTAAACGGACTGCATTCGATCGGCGGTCTGGGCGATGTCGGCATATGCGACGCTTGCTTCACGGGCAATTATCCCATGGAAATAGACGAGCGCGAGCATTTCAATAAATACGATCATAAATTCGGCGAAGAGCCGAAGGCATAAATCAGGAGGTAAATTAACATGAGCAGTACCAAAAGTTACAGCAACAGCTACAAGGAAGCGGGCGTAGACGTTACCGCAGGCTACAAGTCAGTCGAATTGATAAAGAAGCACGTTGCACGCACCAACGTCCCCGGCGTTGTTTCGAGCATCGGCGGCTTCGGCGGACTTTTCGAGCCGAATTTTGCAGGCATGAAAACTCCCACACTTGTTTCGGGCACAGACGGCGTAGGCACAAAGCTGAAAATTGCATTCCTCATGGACAAGCATGACACAGTGGGTATCGACTGCGTGGCTATGTGTGCAAATGACGTTGCTTGCAGCGGCGCACAGCCCCTCTTCTTCCTCGACTATCTCGCAGTGGGCAAGAATATCCCCGAGAAGGTCGCTGACATCGTTGGCGGCGTTGCAGAAGGCTGCGTTCAGGCCGGTTGCGCTCTTATCGGCGGCGAGACTGCCGAAATGCCCGGCTTCTATCCGCCCGAGGAATACGATCTTGCAGGCTTCTGCGTAGGTCTTGCCGACAAGGAGAAGATAGTTGACTGCGCTAATGTCAAGGTCGGCGATACACTCATCGGTGTTGCCTCCACAGGTCTTCACTCCAACGGCTTCTCGTTGGTTCGTTCAACCCTCAGAGTCAGCCCGCAGAACATCAACATGCATGTTGACGAGTTCGGCAAGACACTGGGTGAAGAGCTTCTCACTCCCACAAGAATTTATGTTAAGTCGGTTCTCGCACTTCAGAAGGAAGTTGCAGTTCACGGCATTTCCAATATCACAGGCGGCGGCTTCTATGAGAACATTCCGCGTATGCTGCCCGACGGCATGATGGCTAAGGTTCAGCGCAGCGCAGTTAAGGTTCTGCCTGTATTCAATTACATTCAGAAGGTCAGCGACGGTAAGATTGATGACCACGATATGTTCAACACCTTTAACATGGGTGTCGGACTTGTTGTTGCTGTTGACCCGTCCGAGGTTGACAAGGCAATCGCAGTGCTCAAGGCAAACGGCGAGGACGCTTATGTAATCGGCGAGGTTGTCAGCGGCACAGAGGGCGTTGAGATATGCTAAACATCGCTGTATTCGTATCGGGCGGCGGAACAAACCTGCAGGCTCTTATCGACGCGCAGGACAGAGGCGAGATCAAGAACGGCAAAATTACATATGTTCTCGCAAGCAATGAAAAGGCTTATGCCATTCAGCGCGCCAAGAATGCAGGCATTGAGAGCGAGGTCGTCTCGCGCAAGGCTTATGCCACAAGCGAGGAATACGACGCGGCAATTCTCGCCGCACTCGAAAACCGAAGCATTGATTTAATAGTGCTGGCGGGATTCCTCTCTATTCTCGGCCCGACCGTAATCGAAAAATATCGCAACAAAATTATAAATATTCACCCCTCACTTATCCCGCTTTTCTGCGGTGACGGCTTCTACGGCAAGAAGGTTCACACAGCCGTCCTCGCCAGCGGTATGAAGGTCACAGGTGCAACGGCGCATTTTGTCAATGAAATCACCGACGGCGGCGCAATTATATTGCAGAAGGCAGTAGCAATTGAGCCGGGCGACAACGAGGACATTCTGCAATACCGCGTAATGCGCCAGGCTGAGTGGGAGATTCTCCCCAAGGCGGTGTCGCTCTTCTGTGAGGGCAGAATCAAAATTGTGGGCAACAAAACCGAGATTATTTAATCACGATTACATTCAGAATAATATCGAAGGCGACTGCCTGATTGCTGTTGGTGACGAGGAATTGATAAAAATTTATTATCACACCAATACTCCGTGGAAGGTGTTGGAGTACTGTGCGTCTTTGGGCGATATTCACACCATTATCGTGGAGAACATGCAGCGTCAGTCGGACGGTCTTCAGGGCTGATAAATAAGGTATTTTATTGAGATAAAATAAGTCAGGAGCGTTAAAATTATGGAAATGATCAATCTTGCAAAGGAACTTAGCGCAACCACATATCCCGGCAGAGGCATCGTGTTGGGCAAGAGCAAGAGCGGCAAATGCGCCGTTATCGCATACTTCATCATGGGCAGAAGCGAAAACAGCCGCAACCGCGTGTTTGTTGAGCAGGAAGGCGGCATCCGCACTGAGGCATTCGACCCCTCCAAGCTGGTTGACCCCTCACTCATCATCTATGCACCCGTGCGCGTGCTTGGCGATGACACTATCGTGACCAACGGCGACCAGACCGACACGATTTACGATTTCATGGCAGAGGGCAAGACATTCGAGGACGCTCTCAGAACCCGTACATTCGAGCCGGACTGCCCGAATTATACACCCCGAATCAGCGGCGTTGTCGCAAAGAGTGGCGACTACAAGCTGTCTATCCTCAAGAGCGCAAACGGCAATCCCGACTCCGTTCAGAGATATTTCTTTGAATACACCGCAACTCCCGCAGGTCAGGGTCACTTCATCCACACCTATAAGTGCGACGGCAATCCTATTCCCAGCTACGAGGGCGAGCCGACTTGGGTCACTATCGACACCGACAGCATAGACGAATTCACAGATATCGTGTGGAACAACCTCAACGAGGACAACAAGGTATCTCTCTTCACTCGCTTCATCAACCTTGAAACAGGCGAAGTTGAGACAAAGATCGTAAACAAGAACGTGTAAAGTTAATACATTATGAATTAATTTAAGAAAGGAAATGTATCAGATGAACGAATTAATGCTGAAATACGGCTGCAACCCCAATCAGAAGCCTTCCAGAATTTACATGGAGGACGGCAGCGAGCTTCCCATTGAGGTGCTCAACGGCAAGCCGGGTTATATCAATCTCCTCGACGCATTCAATAGCTGGCAGCTCGTCAGTGAGCTTAAAAAGGCAACAGGCTACTGCGCCGCAGCTTCTTTCAAGCACGTCAGCCCCGCAGGTGCTGCAATCGGCACACCTCTCTCGGATGTGCTCAAGAAGATCTACTTCGTAGATGACCTCGAACTCTCTCCGCTCGCCTGCGCGTATGCAAAGGCAAGAGGCGCAGACAGAATGTCCTCCTACGGCGATTTCATCGCACTCTCCGATGTCTGCGACGTTCCCACAGCTAAGATGATTCAGCGCGAGGTATCCGACGGCGTTATCGCTCCCGGCTACGAGCCTGAAGCCCTTGAGATTCTCAAGTCAAAGAGAAAGGGCACATACAACATCATCAAGATGGACGTTGATTACACTCCCGCCGCAATCGAGCGCAAGCAGGTTTACGGCGTGACATTTGAGCAGGGCAGAAACGACCTTGTTATTGACGACACAATGCTCACAAACATCGTTACCGAGAGCAAGGAACTCCCCGAGAGCGCAAAGCACGACCTCATCATCTCGCTCATCACACTCAAATATACACAGTCCAACTCCGTCTGCTATGTCAAGGACGGTCAGGCGATCGGTGTCGGCGCAGGTCAGCAGTCCAGAGTTCACTGCACACGTCTCGCAGGCAATAAGGCTGACAACTGGTATCTCCGTCAGAACGAAAAGGTTCTTAACCTCCCGTTCAAGGCAGATATCCGCCGCCCCGACCGCGACAATACTATTGATGTCTACATCAGCGACGATTATGAGGATGTATTGGCTGATGGCACATGGGAACTCTTCTTCACCGAGAAACCCGAACCCTTCACCAAGGAGGAGAAGAAGGCATGGCTCGCTACAATGAGCGGCGTATCTCTCGGCAGTGACGCATTCTTCCCGTTCGGCGACAACATCGAGCGCGCCAAGAGAAGCGGTGTGCAGTACATCGCACAGCCGGGCGGATCTATTCGCGACGATAATGTAATCGAAACCTGCAACAAGTACGGCATGACAATGGTATTTACAGGTATCCGTCTGTTCCACCACTGATTGTGGAAAGATAAAAACTTACAGAGGTATTGCTTATGAATTTTCAAAGAGCCGATACGGAGGATATCCCGCAGCTTGTTGATATGAGAGTGGCATACATCAAGTGCGACCAAGGTGAAGTGACGGAATCTGATTTGGCGGCTATGCAAACTAAACTCCCTGAATACTTTCAGAAGCATCTGAATAAAGACCTCATCGCATTTATTGCCAAAGATAATGGTAGAATTGCAGCAACAGCATTCCTGCTTGTTGTGGAGAAGCCGTCCAATCCCCATTTTATCAACGGAAAAGTGGGCGAGGTTCTTAACGTGTACACGTCAGACGAGTACAGGCATAAAGGGCTTGCCACTGCGCTTATGAATGATTTGATTGCATACGCAGCAGAGAATAATCTTGACCACGTAGATTTAAGTGCAACGGAAGACGGGTATCCTTTGTATAAAAAGCTGGGATTTAAGGATTCAGCATCATCTTATATGGAAATGCGATACCAATTTTAGCTTCGGTTAAATCAGCATATTTTTCGGAAGGAATGAATTAAGATTATGACATATCTGGTAGTTGGCGGCGGCGGACGCGAGCATACTATTATCCGCAAGCTCAAGGAAAGTCCGAACGTTGACAAAATCTACTGCACCCCCGGCAACGGCGGTATTTCCAAGGATGCCGAGGTGTTCAATGTGGCCGCAACGGACATCGACGGCGTTGTGGCACTCGCCGAGGAACTCAAGGTTGACTGCGTGTTTGTAGCACCCGATGACCCGCTGGTTCTCGGCATGGTCGATGCTCTGAATGCAAAGGGAATCCGCGCATTCGGTCCGAACAAAAAGGCGGCTATCATCGAGGGCAGCAAGGTTTTCTCCAAGGAGCTTATGAAGAAATACGGTATTCCGAGCGCGACCTATGAGGTATTCAACGACCCCAAGGCGGCTATGGAATACATCAAAAAGCAGAACACCTATCCCGCTGTTATCAAGGCGGACGGTCTGGCTCTGGGCAAGGGCGTTGTGATCGCAGAAAGTGCCGACGAGGCTGAAAAGGCGATCCACGACATCATGGAGGATAAGATTTTCGGCAATTCCGGCAACAACATCGTTATCGAGGAATTTCTGACAGGTCCCGAGGTTTCGGTGCTTGCGTTTACCGACGGTAAGTGCGTAAAGCCGATGGTTTCCTCTATGGATCACAAGCGTGTGTTCAACGGCAATCTCGGTCCAAATACAGGCGGTATGGGTACTATCAGCCCGAACCCCTACTACACCGACGAGGTCGCACAGGAGTGCATGGAAAAGATATTCCTGCCCACTATCAATGCGATGAATTCCGAGGGCAGAACCTTCAAAGGCTGTCTCTATTTTGGACTTATGCTTACACCCAACGGTCCGAAGGTCATTGAGTACAACTGCCGTTTCGGCGACCCCGAAGCACAGGTAGTTCTGCCAAGGCTCAAGACTGATTTCTCGGATGTTATCAACGCTATCATCGACGAGAAGCTCAGCGAGCTTGACATTGAGTGGTATGACGGCGCATGTGCATGCGTGATCATGGCATCGGGCGGCTATCCGGGCAAGTATGACAAGGGCATTGTCATCAAGGGTCTGAACGAGGACGGTCAGGTTGACGGCGCGACTGTGTTCCACGCAGGCAGTGCATTCAAGGACGGTCAGTTTGTCACGAATGGTGGTCGTGTTCTCGGCGTTACAGCTAAGGGTAAGGATCTGGACGAGGCTCTTGATAAGGCGTATGACGCGGTTGAGAAGATAGAATTCAGCGGCGCACATTACCGTACAGATATAGGCAGAGCGTATAAGCAGTAAGAGCTTCTTCGATAAGGAAACCTACAATGGGTTTCCAAATGGGGACACATCCATTCTTTGAATGGATGTTGGCTCCTTTGGCAGGGTCGAG
>JBGUUF010000334.1:0-4190 GCA_045133435.1 Acutalibacteraceae bacterium | reverse complement strand
CTCGCGAGGGTCGTGGATTGAAATTTTTATCTTGACATTATACCTAGGGTATGATATTGTCGACCCTCTCGCGAGGGTCGTGGATTGAAATGCCATAGAGGGTTATAAAGGTAAATATTATATTAGGAGCTGATTAATATGACTGAAGCATTCGATAAATATATGAAATGGTCGCACTTAGATGAAACTGGGCACAGAAGATTAAATAAAGATGCTCCCGAAGAAATAAAAGAAGAAGTTAGAAAACTGGATAATGATTACTATCAAAGAACAGGAAGACACCCAATGCTTGTTGATTATTAAGTGTTTTATATATTAGGAGCGGATTAATATGACTGAAAGATTCGATAAGTTTATGAAATGGACTGTACTGGGAAAAGACGGTTACCGTAGACTGAGAGAAGATACACCGCAGGAAATTCGTGATGAGGCTATAAAAGTTAATAATGAGTATTACAAAATGACAGGTCGCTATATGCTTCGTATTGATGATTAAGTGATTTACATGGACAACTTTAAAATTAATATATATAATACTTAAAATTCTTGAAGTTGTCGTCTCTCCTGAACGCTGTGGTTCAAAAACTGTTATTATCGAAATAATTAAAACCAATTATTATAGAAGGCAAAGGTGAAAAAATTATGGATACAAAGCAACGCCCTGAATGGTTGACAGATGAACAGATTGAGGCATTTAGGCAAGATTTGAGAGATTGTCCAGACCCGTATACTGATGAAGATATGGAAAATATGCTTTACGATGACCCGACTTTTGATTTAGTACGAGCGAATGCTCGTACTGCGAAAATGATATTAACAGAATATGGAATACCGTTTGAAGAATAACTTGAGTTATCACAAATAAAATCAAGTACTGACAGAAATGTTAGTGCTTTTTTCATGCCCTGAGCAAGGCGTTAAACTGCTTTATTTTTAAGGTTGTCAAGACGGTTGCGGCGGGGCTTGCCAGCGTATGCACGTTTGTTTTTGGTGAGCCGGATTTGTGGTTTAAAATGTTGATATTATAGGGAAATTCAAAAGCATATAGCCGATTTCTGTAATCACAGAATTGATGTGGGGATAAAAGCCGTTGTACGCGAATTCGAGCAGAAATATTGATCAACTTTCAATCAAAATAAGTGCAGATAAAAAGAGCATATCTGATTCAAAACCAGATATGCTCTTTTAAATTTTAACGTCGTTTAAATCTTGCAGCGGTTTTGATGATTTGTTTTTTTGATTTGTAATTGTTCAGCAAATGCATCGCCGCCGCAGCCATCAGCAGGATACCTCCCAGCACCCAATATATCACATCGTAATCGGTGGTTCTGCCCGAGATCTCTATGATTCCCCTTATCAGACAGCCGCAGGTCAGCACCGCAACGCCGGAATTCCACAGATTATAAGCAATGCGCGAAAACTTATATTTTATCCCGAGCAGATACACCGTCAGAAACGGTATAATTCCGCCGATAAACGGCACACAGAACATCATCCGCATATAGTTAGAATGCTCGCCGTAGCTGAATTGTTCGTAAATAAAAGCGAACAGCATGCAGAAAATCGACACCGCCGAATACACCATAATGGTCTTGGTCTGTCGTTCACTTTCAGATTTAGTAGCCGATATATACAATGTCGCTCACCGCCCTTTCCGAAATTTTCTTCCCGTTAGTCGTGGGATTGTTTATGATCTTGCCGTTAAAATACATCGTGGACGAGCCGCCGCCGTCGAGATTATACGCGATTTGACAGCCGTATTGCTGCATTATCTCGGCGACCTGATAGAGCGACAGTCCATCGCTCTCACTTGTCCGACCGTCGGACACCAAAAGAATATAATGCAGCCCGTCGATGATCCCGATAGCCGTGCGGGGATTTTCCGACATTGCCTTGCCGACCTCTTCGCCCTCGGATACCGTAATTTTGCCGTTTTTCACCAGCGCGGGACCGAATGAAAACAAGTCCTGCACGCCCGAATCCACCAAAGTCTGCGCGCTGATGTCGGATTCGTTTATTATCTCAAATGCGCCGTTTTGGTAGACCGCCAGATCATCGTATTCGTTGTCTTTCCTCACGGTATCACGGTAAAGCATGCCGTTTTTGATTACATATCCTCTGCGGTTTGCGCCGTAATAGTCGCCGTTTATCGCCAATATCGCATTATTTTCCTGCGCTATCTCGGAGGTCTTTTGAGTGACGTTGTTTCCGAATGTGTTGTTTGCCAAAGCCGTTTTCAGAAATTCGGCAGAGGACAGAGTGACATCTGCGATATAAATTTCTGTCTCGTATTCCCTGACCGTTTCGATAGATATTTTTATGTTGTCGTCGCTGTATGACATATCGTTGATCACAGCATTCAGCTTCGCATCTTCATAGGATATATCCGATAAATCCTCCGATTGCGTCACATATCCTTCCACCGTGGGAATGAGGTATGTCTGCAAGAGAACGTACACGCTCAGCGCCGTCAAAAATACTGCAAATACGATTGCATATGCAAACGGTTTTTGAAAAAATTTACGCATATTCTGCCGCCTTTCAATTAATTCAGATATATTTTATAATCCTCACTTTAAACTTACTTAAAATAAATATTGAAGGTTTTATGTTGCGGTGATACAATAAATTTAAACTGCAATTTAAGTTTGAGGGATATTATATTGGTATGTAGAATTAATTATATGCTCACGGGGGGATTCGTATGAGATTATTGCTTGCCGAGGACGAACGCTCGCTCTCCAAGGCGCTCACCGTTATTCTGGAGCGCAACAGCTATTCGGTGGATGCTGTCTATGACGGTGTTGAGGCGCTGGAATATCTGGAAGCGGGAAATTACGACGGACTTATTCTTGATATAATGATGCCGAAAATGGACGGTCTGACTGTGCTCAAAAAAGTGCGCGAGAGCGGAAACGACATCCCGATATTGATGCTGACCGCGAAATCGGAAATTGATGATAAAGTCGAGGGGCTTGACAGCGGAGCGAACGATTATCTCACCAAGCCGTTTGATACCAAGGAACTGCTCGCCCGAATCAGGGCAATGACGCGGGTACATGCACCGTCGCCCGATTCCGTGCTGCGCATGGGCAATATCTCGCTTGACAGATCGACCTTCGAGCTGTCCTCGCCGTTCGGCAGCTTTCGTCTGGCAAACAAGGAGTTTCAGGTCATGGAACTGCTGATGTGCAACCCAAAGCACCTCATTTCCACTGAATTTTTCATGGAAAAAATATGGGGTTGTGACAGCAGTGCCGAGATAAACGTGGTGTGGGTGTATATTTCCTACCTCCGAAAAAAGCTGAACGCACTGCAGGCTGATATTCAGATAAAGGCGGCGCGAAATGCAGGGTATTCGCTGGAGGTGCTGCAATGATAAAAAAACTGCGCATGAAGTTCATCGCCGTCGCCATTATATCGGTATTCGCGGTGCTTGCCGTGATAATAAGTGCGATAAATATTCTGAATTACCGACAGGTGGTGTACGACAGCGACAAAATATTAGCAGTGCTTGCGGAAAACAACGGAGCCTTCCCGAAGAAACAGGGCGGAAATTCTCCAAAAGAAAAAATTCCCAAGGACATGTCTCCCGAAATTCCCTATGAATCGCGTTATTTTTCGGTTTATATGAATTATAACGGCACGGCGGTGGCAGTGGATACGGGCAAGATTGCCGCAGTTGACACCCAAACCGCAATAGAATACGCGCAGAAGCTGTGGAAATCTCCGAAAAGCAAGGGCTTTGTGTCAAATTACCGCTATACAAAAAAATACACGGACGACAGCATAATAATTATATTCCTTGACTGCACCAAAAATCTCTCCACCTTCCGCTCGTTTTTGTTTTACAGCGTTATCGTGTCGTTTGTCGGACTGCTGGCAGTCGCGGCGCTGGTGATATGGCTGTCGAATAAGATAATGCAGCCTGTTCTTGAGGGATACGAAAAGCAGAAGTGCTTCATCACTGACGCGGGTCACGAGATCAAAACCCCGCTCACGATAATCGACGCGGACGCTTCGATATTAGAGATGGAATGCGGCGAAAATGAATGGCTTTCGGATATTCGCATGCAGACCCGCCGCCTAACCGAGCTGACCAAAAATCTGATCTATCTCTCGCGAATGGAGGAACAGGACAGCCAACTTCAGATGATAGATTTTCCGCTCTCGGATGTGCTGTCGGAAAC
>JBGUUF010000333.1:0-1545 GCA_045133435.1 Acutalibacteraceae bacterium | reverse complement strand
TACTATCAGCGACAAGGGCTGCGGCATGACCAAGGACGAGCTGGAAAACAATCTCGGCACTATCGCCAAGAGCGGCTCGCTCGCATTCAAGAAGGAGCACGACCTCGGCGGCGACGTCGATATCATCGGTCAGTTCGGTGTCGGCTTCTATTCTGCATTCATGGTAGCCAAGAAGATCGTCGTTGTCTCCAAGTCCATAGACAGCGAGCAGGCATATAAGTGGGAATCCGACGGCATTGACGGTTACACCATCGAGGAAGCCTCCAAGGATGAAAACGGCACGATCATCACCCTCTACATCAAGGACAACACCGAGGATGAAAATTATGACGAATTTCTCGAGACATACAGCCTGCAAAACCTCATCAAGAAGTATTCCGACTACATCCGCTACCCCATAACTATGGACATGGAAAGAGCCCGCGACTGGGAGGAAGGCGAAGAAAAGGACGACAGAGAATACGCCACTTACATCGAAACTGAAACTATCAACAGCATGGTTCCCGTGTGGAAAAAAACTAAGGCTGAGCTTGGCGAGAAGGAATATGAAGAGTTCTACAAGAGCAAATTCGGCGATTACGAGGCCCCCGCACGCTGCATTCACCAGAACGTCGAAGGCACAACCACCTACACCGCGCTCATGTTCATCCCCGCACGTGCTCCCTTTAACTATTACAGCAAGGACTATGAAAAGGGTCTCCAGCTCTACAGCAACGGCGTTATGATCATGGACAAGTGCGCCGACCTGCTGCCCGATTATTTCAGCTTTGTCAAGGGTCTTGTGGATTCCCCCGACCTCTCGCTCAACATCAGCCGTGAAATGCTCCAGCATGACCGTCAGCTCAAAGCTATCGCAGCAGGTCTTGAAAAGAAAATCAAGTCCGAGCTTAAAAATATGCTCAAGAACGACCGCGGGAACTACGAGACAGTATTCAAAAACTTCGGTCTCCAGCTCAAATTCGGCATTTACAGCTCCTACGGCATGAAGAAGGACCTCCTCGCTGACCTGTTGCTCTACTATTCTTCATCCGAGAAGAAAATGGTCACACTTGACGAATACGTTGACCGCATGAAGGAAAGCCAGAAGTACATTTATTATGCATGCGGCGAGTCCACAGCTAAGCTCGACATGCTCCCGCAGACCGAAATGCTCCGCGACAAGGGCTTTGAGATTCTCTATCTCACCGACGACATCGACGAATTCACTCTCAAGTCCATGCAGAAGTACAAGGATAAGGAATTCCGCTCGGTATCCGACGCTGACCTTGATGTTGAGGACGAGGGCGAAAAGGAAGAGCTCAAGAAGGCTTCCGAGGACAACAAGAGCCTGTTTGAGTTTATGAAAGAGCATCTGGGCGACAATGTCAAGGAGGTTCGCCTGTCGAGCCGTCTCAAGAGCCACCCTGTATGCCTGACCTCCGACGGCGGCATCTCCCTCGAAATGGAAAAGGTGCTCAATTCCATGCCCAACAACGAGGAAAAGATCAAGGCAGCCCGCGTGCTCGAGATAAATGCAAATCACCCGATTTTCGAGGCTCTCACTCA
>JBGUUF010000332.1:0-1139 GCA_045133435.1 Acutalibacteraceae bacterium | reverse complement strand
AGTTACCGACCCGAACAGCATTGACGGTTCGTTTGACGCGAAGTATTACAGCAAAACCAGCTTCTTTTTTCTGAATTTTTCGGGAGAGTGTACGATAACTGACACCTATGAGTATGATGTGACATACAGACATAATACGTTTTACCGTTTGGAGGAGCTTTTGAAGGACGAACTGCGCCCGATTCTGGACACATACACCAAAGACGGCGAGTTTGAATATATAATTCCCGGCTTGCTTTATGATATGGAGACAGACCGCAGCAGACTTTCGCTCAACATGCTGTGTGATACTAAGAACATGCCGCTCGATACGGATATGGGTGTGCGGTTTGTCTGCTCGCCGAGTGAGGGACTGAAGCGTATACAGGAGGTCGCGGATGTAGTGCAGGAGCTGGGCTATCGCATAGATTATTATACGATAGATATTAAAGACGGTAATGAATATTACTCCTATTGGCAGGTTCCGAGGGAAGAACTGGTAAAGGCGACGTGTATTGACGATTTGCTGGAATATATTGTGTGTTAAAGACAGGGGGCAGGATAAATGAAAAAGGCATTGAAAATCACTGCGGCTGTGGCGGCGGTGCTGTTGGTGGCAGGCATACTGTGGGTCTACGACGCTTTTTGCGGCAATATTTTTTCCGCGATGTATGCAAAAAGTCATATCGAAAAATACATTGACGAGAGCTATCCCAACAACGATTACGAAGTTGGCGATGCAAACTATAGCTTTAAATTCGGCGAGTATTATTGCACAATTACCGATCCAGACAGCGAGGACGGTTCATTTACAGCGACATACGAAGGCGGCGGAACAGTTACCGATGATTATGATTCGGCGGTTACGGGGCTTGACAATACATTAATGCGCCTTGAGGAAGGCATTCGCAAGGCGACCGAAAGGCTGATGGAAAGATATTTTGACGAGGACGCAGGCGAATTCGGATTCGTCACGATCATAGGAGATAAGGAAACCGACCGAAGCAAGCTGTATCTCAATATGGAATACGATGTCAAAAATATGCCGGTCGAAACCTATGTCAACGGCTGTCTTAAAGCAAATTCGCAGAAAGCATTGGCGAGGATGCAGAAGATGGCGGAGGAACTCAAGATAATGGGGTATCGGATAGATTATTATT
>JBGUUF010000331.1:0-2432 GCA_045133435.1 Acutalibacteraceae bacterium | reverse complement strand
GCGCCGCGCTTCAAGTAATGCATCAAATGACGAGTTTAATGTTGATGGGCTTTATGTCTGCATATCTAAGCACATCGTGCGCGTGAACGGCAAGGATGTCGTGCTGACCTTTAAGGAATTTGAACTGCTGACGTTGCTGATTTCCAACAGAGGAACGGTATTCACCCGAAATCAAATCCTGCAAAACATCTGGGGATTTGATTTTGACGGCGAAAACCGCACAGTAGACGTTCACATCCGCACCCTGCGTACTAAATTGGGCGAATGCGGCGATTTGATCGAGACTGTCAGAGGTATCGGATATAAGATAGGGGGTCAGTGAGAAGCATGACCAACAAAATCTTTAAAAGTATCTTTGTGACGTCGGTCATCACCGCCGCAGTGTGCCTAATGCTGATGATAAGCATACTGCATTCGTATTTTTTCAGTCAAATAAAAATGGAGATCGCAAGTGAAACGTCGTTCGTTGCCGCAGGTGTGGAACAGGCGGGACTTGATTATTTCAAAAATTTTGATTTCACCGCACACAGCCGCATTACATGGATAGCGGCAGACGGCGAGGTAATTTATGATACCGCGCACGATGCCGAGAGCATGGAAAATCACTCCGACCGTGAGGAATTTAAAGAGGCCGTTAAAACCGGTACAGGAGAGAGCGAGCGATATTCTAAGACACTCGCGCAAAAGACCATGTATTATGCACTGAGATTGGACGACGGCACGGTGATTCGAGTGTCCAGTGAGAGATACACCACATTGGTGCTGATGCTTGACATGGTTCGCCCGATAGTTTTCATTCTCGTGGCGATACTGTTTCTCTCAATGGCGATGTCAAAGCTAATGGCGAAAATGATAGTCAAGCCGATCAATGACATAGACTTGGAAAATCCCGATATCGACAAATCCTACGAGGAAATTTCACCTCTGCTCCGTAAGATAAATAAGCAAAATAAGACCATTGCTAAGCAGATGAAAAATCTCAAGGAAAAGCAGAACGAATTCAACACGATTACAGAAAATATGTGCGAAGGCTTTTTGCTGATAGACAAAAAGACCGAGCTACTTTCGTATAATTCTGCCGCGCTGAGAATTCTGAATGCCGACAGCAATGACATAGAAGTGAACAAAAGCGTGTATTACATAAATCGCTCGGAAAACTTCCGTCTGGCTGTGGAAAAGGCATTGAAAGGCAAGAGCAACGAGAAAAAGCTTATGCTCAACGGCAAGGTTTATAATATCCTCGCAAATCCCGTTTTCACCGAAAAGGAATCGGGCAAGGAGGTCCACGGTGCAGTTTTGGTTATTTTGGATATAACCGAAAAGGAACTGCGCGAGGAAATGCGCCACGAATTTACCTCCAACGTCTCCCATGAATTAAAAACCCCGCTCACATCAATTTACGGAATATCCGAAATGCTGATGAGCGGCATGGTCAAGCAGGAGGATGTCGGACGTTTTGCAGGCGATATTTACGCCGAATCGGGGCGCATGATAACGCTCATCAACGATATTATCAAGCTCTCGCAGCTCGACGAGGAAAGCTCGATCGCCGACCAAAAAGAGCCTGTCGATTTGTACGACAGTGCCACCGAGGTTGTCGAGCGGCTGACTTCGACCGCTCAGAAGCGCGGCATCAGCCTTGTGCTGGAGGGTGTTCATGCCATCATAAACGGCGTGCCTTCGATGATCAGCGAGATCATCTACAATCTCTGCGACAACGCGGTGAAGTATAACAAAGACGACGGGCGCGTTACGATAACGGTAGTCAACGACGCGAAACACCCGAAGCTAGTGGTTGAGGATACAGGCATAGGTATTCCCTCCGAACATCTTGACCGCGTGTTTGAAAGATTTTACCGCGTTGATAAGAGCCATTCGCGCAAAATCGGCGGCACAGGTCTGGGACTTTCGATAGTCAAGCACAGCGTGATGTATCACAACGGCAAGATAAATTTGGAGAGTAAACCCGACATCGGCACAAAAATTACAATTACGTTTTAATTAAAAATCGGTTTTATTTGATTAATTTCAAATGAAGCCGATTTTTTTGCTTGACAATCACTAATAGATATGTTACTATTAGTGATACAAGAAAGGAGGTAATCATATGGATAATTTGATTTTGGGATTGCTGATATTGCAGAGCCGGACTATTTACGAAATCAAAAGCCGCATTGACCAAGGGCTGAATATGATGTACAGCGCCAGTATGGGCAGCATTCAGGCGGCGATAAAAAAGCTGCTCGCCGCAGGCTGTATTGTATGCAGTGAGACGGTGGAAAACGGCAAATTCAAAAAGATCTACTCGATCACAGAAGAGGGGAGAGTACGGTTTAATGAATGGGTGAATTCTCCGATAAGCTCAGCGAATGAAAAGCATCCCGAGCTGCTGAAAATTTACTTCATGGGAATGTCTGACAAATCAATGCGAA
>JBGUUF010000330.1:0-3111 GCA_045133435.1 Acutalibacteraceae bacterium | reverse complement strand
GCCGTGGTGACTATATCCACAATTCTTTGCTTCACTTGGGCGTTGTCCGCCCCGCTGCATACCACAACTACGCCCGCAACGGTGGGTGTCATTTCTTTAAGTATGAGCGGTTCCTCGCCGTTGTCGCCGTCGATCAAGATGATATTTTCCTCGCCCGTGCTTTTTTCGTCGCGGCTGTTTTTTCCGTTGACATCGGAATCCTCCGATATCGCAGAAGTCGTTTTCTGCTGGCTTGCATACACATATTCAGTGCCGCATTCCAGCGTGACCATGACCTTCGTCTCGCCCGCTCCGTCCACCGAGGAAATCATCTCGGTGAGCCGTGCTTCAAGCTGTGCCGCGTAATCGCTGTAATTCATCGAGTATCCCTGCACCTCGGCTGACGTTTGTTTTGCATCGCCGGTGAAATAATCCGATAAAAATATCACCATTATTGCGGCAAGACCTATGACTAAAATAAGCTTTACGCGATTTTCAGGCTTTGCGACAGATGAAAAGAATTTTTTCACCTTGTCATTTTCCATTATCTCTCCGATTGTTCCCAAACAATTCACTTCCTTTCATTATGCTGCAATTATTGTGATCGGTGTATCCGCACCGACATAATTTTTCAGCACACTTTTTATTTTTTCTGACTGAACTACATCCTCATTTTTCACAACCACCTCCACCTGTCCAATTGATATGCTGTAATCCTCCAAAGTATCCATAGTAATCGTGATATTTTCGTAGGAAATATTATTTTCATCAAGCACTCGACGCAAATTTTCACTGAGATACGAGGCATAAATATTCTCCGCGTTTGTGGCTATTTGGTCATTCAATTCGGAATTTTCATACTCAGACACTTCAAATGCCGATTCGTCGAGTCTCATCATAAATTTACCGAGCGAACTGATCGGCTTGAAGATGACACATAGTATCATCATTGATACTATCATGTTGAGCAGCTTTTTTGAGCTGCCGTCAGGAAAAAACATGGAAAGAATTGAGCCAAGCACACAGGCAAAACAAATTGCCAGCGCCCATGAACGCATTGCATCCAATCAGAACCACCTCCTCTACGCCGACTTCTGCATTATCATAACGATACTTCCAAGTGTGAGCAAAAACAATGAAAACACCAGCAGTCCCAGCATGAGCGAAACCATGCCGGAAACTGATTTCATCAGCTTATTTATGCTGTCAAGCTGTAGTGCTTCACACACCATCAAACCCACTTCAAGCACCAAATTCCAAAGCAGCGTGCGTATTATCAGCGGCAGGTAAATATATGCGACAGCGATAATGCCGAACGCGCCCACGGAATTGCGCAGCAGCGTCATTCCGCCTTTGATCGAAAGATACGCATCACTCACCGCACCGCCTACTACCGGAACCGAGCCTGATATGATGAATTTGGCGGTACGGGCACTCAGATTATCGGCAGACGCTGAAATCACACCGCTGATCCCCAGTATTCCCGACAAAATTACCGCCAAAAATCCAAGAAGCCATTTGGCATTTTTCTCGAAAAAGCCTATAAAGGCATCTATCTTTACACTAGGAGAAATGGCGCAGACACACGACAATGCGAGAAATATTTTCAGCATCGGTATGATCAACTCGCCAACGCATATGGTAGTCAGCTCCACCGCACCGAAAAGAAACGAACTGTATCCCGCAGCAGAAGCAGTTTGTCCGTTTGCGAGCAAAATCCCAATAAACACTGGGCCGAATGCCTCGGTAAATGTGCATGCCGAATCCACTACTCCCGAAATTTCATTTATCAGGTCGATCACGGGAACAATCAGCGTAACGCTTATCGCCACCGACATCACTGTGCCGTAAGTCGGCGCGAGCGGTGAATTGAGCGTGTGCTCCCCGCCTTTGATAAATGACGCTAAAATCAGCATTCCCAAGATGAATCCCGCGGCAGCAAACGGCGATTTTACTTCATCTCGCGCAATGTCCAGCACAGAATTTATCACAGTCGCCACGTTTATTTCTGTAAAGTTATTGTAGTTTACACTGTCTATTCCCGAATTTTTTAGATATTTCTCAGTTTCATCGGGCAGTTCATCATATAATTTGTCCGCTCCACTTGCTTCAAGCTGTGTTTCGTAATCAAAACCTGAATTTTCTGACGAAGCATAAGCCGTAAAAAAAAGCAATGGCAGACAAAACAGCAGCGCGATTAATTTTTTTCTTACCATTTTTCATTCTCCAATTATTTCTACAGCGAGCGAAAGCATCTCTTTAAATAGCGGTAACGAAACTATTAGCAATGCAATTTTTCCGCCCAATTCCAGCTTGTTTGCCAGCGCTGATTCTCCTGCATCTCGGCATACATCTGAGGCTATCTGGACCGCTATGCAAATACCGATAGCCTTGACCGCGATAGCTATGAATTCGGAATTTATCCCGCTGTCAGATGCGATCTGATTTATTTCATTGAATAAAGGAACGGCAAGTGAAACGAGATAAGCCGTCATAATTACCCCGCAGGCTATCCCTAAAGGCATCGCCAGCTCGGGTTTGAATTGTTTCACTGTGACCACCAACACACACATAATTATTCCGGCGCCCACAAATGCAAATATATTCATATGTGCTTAATCCTCACAAGCCAAAGGTAGTTTTTACGGTTTCAAACAGCGCGCTGATTTCCGAAATCATCATCATCAAAACCACGATAACTCCCGCAAGAGTGGTCATCATCGCTTGTTCTTCTCTGCCTGCCCGTATCAGCACTTGGTTTAGTACCGCAACAATTATGCCTATGGCTGCAATTTTAAAAATAAGATCAATTTCCATTAAATATCCTTGTCCTTTCAATATGCTTTGATTTTAACTCTATAATTTATATGAGAATTAATGCGGTGATTATTCCACATGCGCTGCCAACCGCCGTATAAATTTTGCCGTTGGATTTCAATTTATCATCTGCTTCGCAAATCAGCTTTGAAATTTCTGCTGTGATAATTTCAAGCAATTCCAATTCGTTATCAACATCGGATCTGCCCATTTTTTCCGCAGTTCTGCAAAGAAATTCTACATCTGATTCATCGAGACACAATTCATTTTTCATGCTTTCAACGGCTATTTTCCATGCGGTTTTAAAAGGTCGAT
>JBGUUF010000329.1:0-4423 GCA_045133435.1 Acutalibacteraceae bacterium | reverse complement strand
CCGCAGCATGTCTCGCCAATTCTCTGCACTGGTGCTCAGTCATACGCTCGCCGCAGGACTTTGAGGAAAAACTCACTATTTCAGCGATTCTTTTTGCCGCAGTTTCGGGGTAATGCGCGGGAATCTTTTCATTTTCCACGGATTTTTTCAGCTTGTATTTCAGCCTGTTTCCGCCGCCGGGATAGGACATATCGACGCCGCTGCTCATGCTTGCGGCGCAGTCGGGGCAAAGACGCATATCAGCCAGCACCGCGCCGTCAAATTTCCACTCGCGGCGCAAAATGTCGGTGAGAAGCACGGGATTTTCACAGCATTCCAGACCGTTTATTTTGTTGAAGCCGCAGTAGACCGCCTTTGGCTGAGAGAGCTTGACGGTCATCTCAAACGGCTTGAGATAAATTTCGCGCAAAGCCCGCTTGTCGATAATACTGTCGCAGGTGAACTTTCCGTTGGATTGATTTGCTCCCATGAAATTCTTGAGAATCGCCGCCGTGCCGACCGACTGAACTCCGCTGACCCATTCGGCACACAGCGAGCCACAGACGTACGGGTCCTCGCCGAAGCACTCGGATGCACCGCCGTAAAGCGGACTGCGCACTACATTTGCCTCGGGAGAGAGCACTGCATTAAAGCCGCCCTCGACCGCCATACTGCCCACAGCCTTGCCGACTTCGCGCAGAAGCTCGCGGTCAAACGAACACCCGAGCGCGCAGGGCGACGGCATGCATACACCGTGCAGCTCGTCGCTGTTCTCGGAGGAATAGACCACGCCGTGTGCGCCATCGGTGCAGAGAATGGCGTTATCGTGGGGCATACCGGCGCATATGCTCAGATTTTCGTTTAAATTTTCGCCGTGTTCGATTTCTGAAGTCCTCAAAAATATCTCACCTCACATGCGTTGATTGAATGTAAAAAGAGAAAGGTTCAAAAACATTGATCGTTATTTTTTATAATAATAGCACATTCATTATATGAATTACAAGCAGATTTTGTTAATATTTACAATATATATGTTTTTTTTACTCAGAGTTATGATTTTTCTGTAAAAAACACAATTGAATTTTAGTTGACATTGTCATTAACTGGGGGTAAAATTATAATGTTAAATTATAATCAATTGAAAAGTGAGGATATTTTAATGGCAAAAATCAGAACACGTTTTGCTCCCTCTCCCACGGGATATATGCACGTCGGCAACCTCCGCACCGCGCTTTACGCCTATCTTATCGCCAAGAAAGATGGCGGCGATTTCATCCTGCGCATTGAGGATACCGACCGCGAGCGTCTCAAGGACGGGGCAATGGACATTATTTACGACACCCTCAGAGAAACCGGACTTAATTGGGACGAAGGTCCCGATGTAGGCGGCGAATTCGGTCCTTACATCCAGTCCGATCGCAAGTCGATTTACCTCGAGTATGCACAGAAGTTGGTGGAAATGGGGCACGCCTACTACTGCTTCTGCACCAAGGAGCGACTTGAATCGCTTCACACCGAGGCAGGCGGCATTGCAAAATACGACGGACACTGCCGCGACATTCCGCTCGAGGAAGCACTCGAACGCGTCAAGAACGGCGAACCTTACGTTATCCGTCAGAAGATGCCGCGCGAAGGCACATCTTCCTTTGAGGACGCCGTGTTCGGCTATGTCGAGATAGACAACTCCGAGCTGGAGGATCAGATCCTGCTCAAGTCAGACGGCTATCCCACCTACAATTTCGCCAATGTTATCGACGACCATCTCATGCAGATAACACACGTCGTCCGCGGCAACGAATACCTCTCCTCCACACCGAAATACAACCTCCTTTACGATGCATTCGGCTGGGAGCGCCCTGTATACGTCCACTGCGCGCCCGTTATGAAGGATCAGCATGCAAAGCTCTCCAAGCGCAACGGCGACGCAAGCTATCAGGATTTGATCGCAAAGGGATACATCTCCGAGGCCGTGCTCAATTATATTGCACTGCTCGGCTGGAGCCCCAAGGGCGAAGAGGAAAAATTCACTCTCGCCGAGATGACACAGGTGTTCGACATCAGCGGTATCTCCAAATCTCCCGCTATCTTCGACCCCGAGAAACTCCGCTGGCTCAATGCCGAATACATCCGCGCTATGAGCGATGAGGAATTCCATGCGGCGGTTCTTCCGTTCATCCAGCAGTGCATCAAGGCTGAAAATATCGACACTCAGCTTATCGCAAAGTGCCTGCATCAGCGCACCGAGGTTCTTTCTGAGATCGGAGCACAGATCGACTTTATCGACACACTCGACGATTATTCCGCCGATTTGTTTATAAATAAGAAATCCAAGTCAAACCTCGAAACTTCCAAGACAATGCTTGAAGCTGTCATCCCCGCGCTCGAAGCACTTTCCGACTGGTCGCAGGAAGCCATTCACGACTGCCTTATCGGCATGGCACAGAGCATGGAGGTCAAAAACGGCCTGCTCATGTGGCCCGTGAGAATTGCAGCTTCGGGACGCACGGTAACTCCCGGCGGCGCAGTAGAGGTTCTGGGTATTCTCGGCAGAGAAGAATCCCTCCGCAGACTTAAAATCGGTCTGGAAAAGCTGTGATAAACAACCCTGTAATTGAAATATCCATAAAGAAAGACGGTGAAAAGCATGGAATTGACCAATGTCGGCGAGAAGTTGACAGAACAAGATATTTCAAAAATAGAAAACGAGCTTGATGTTCAGCTTCCGCAGGATTATAAAAATTTTCTGCTGAAAAACAACGGCGGTTCGCCTGTCGAAGGTTGGATATTTGACTTTACCCAAATCATACCCGAAAGCGATGAGCCGTTTGAGAATAACTCAGTTATCCGCAAGTTTAGTGCGCTGTCTGAACTGCCGTTTTTCTATGGCAATCTTATAGCAGAAGAATTGATTCCCGAAAAATTTCTGCCCATAGCATCCGACCCCTTTGGCAATGAGATCTTGCTCTGTGCAGACCAAGACAATTACGGCAGGATTTACTTCGCAGACCACGAAATGTACGACCCGGAAACTGATTATTGGATCTTGACCGAGCTTGCGGATTCTTTTGCGGAATTCATCGACAAGCTGTATTTAGATAAAGAATAACAGAGGAGGAAAAAAATTGGCTGAAGAAATTAAAAACGAAGAAAAAATTGAAGAAGGCAGCAGTAATTTTATTGCAGATTATATCGCCGAGGACATCGCCGAGGGCGGTCAGTACGAGGGCATGACGGTTCACACCCGTTTCCCACCCGAGCCCAACGGATGTCTGCATATCGGTCATGTCAAGGCGCTCTGCATTGACTTCGGCATGGCAGAGAAATTCGGCGGCATGTGCAACCTGCGCATGGACGACACCAACCCCACCAAGGAGAAGGAAGAGTTCATCGACGCGATAAAGAACGACATTCACTGGCTGGGCTACGATTGGGAGGACAGATTTTACTATGCCTCTGACTACTTCGAGCCGACCTACAATTTCGCTGTCGAGCTTATCAAGAAAGGGCTTGCCTACGTCTGCGAGCTTACTGCCGATCAGGTCAGAGAAAACCGCGGCGATTTGAATACCCCCGCTACCAGTCCTTACCGTGACCGTCCTATCGAGGAGAGTCTTGATTTGTTCGAGCGCATGAAGAACGGTGAATTTGAGGACGGAGCTATGACTCTCCGCGCCAAAATCGACCTCGCATCTCCCAACTGGAACATGCGCGACCCGGTTATTTACCGCATCAAGCACGAAACTCACCACCAGACAGGCGACAAATGGTGCATCTATCCGATGTACGACTTCGCGCATCCCATCGAGGACGCAATGGAGGGCATCACTCACTCTCTCTGCTCGCTTGAATTTGAAAATCACCGCCCGCTCTACAACTGGGTCATCGAAAACATCTCCGCTCCCGCCAAGCCGCGTCAGATCGAATTTGCGCGTCTCGGCATTGACTACACCGTGCTCAGCAAGCGTAAGCTTCGCAGACTTATCGAGGACGGCATAGTTATGGGTTGGGACGACCCGAGAATGCCCACTCTTGCGGCATTGAGAAGACGCGGTTACACTCCCGCATCTATCCGCAATTTCTGTGAGAGAATTGGCGTTGCCAAAAACACAAACACCGTGCAGTGGAGCTTCTTGGAATTCTGCCTGCGCGAGGACTTGAACAACAACGCTATCCGCGCGATGGCGGTGCTCAATCCCGTCAAGCTGGTAATTACAAATTACCCCGAAGGACAGTGCGAGAATTTCGAGATAGAAAACAATCCCCTCAACGAGGCAGAGGGCAAGCGCAACATTACATTCAGCCGCGAGCTTTACATTGAGGCAGAGGACTTCATGGAAGAGCCGCCGAAGAAGTATTTCCGTCTCTTCCCGGGCAACTACGTCCGACTCAAGGGCACTTACATCGTGAAATGCACAGGCTGCAAGAAGGACGAAAACGGCAACGT